>JBBROQ010000063.1:0-14550 GCA_038229115.1 Planctomycetota bacterium
ATGCCGCTTCCAGGTTAAGATTCAGCGGGCCTTGATCATAAATGAGATCCAATCCCAGGCCCATATCACGATTCTCGCGGCTGGTGGTCTGTGCTTGGTAGCCTTTGGAATAGACCGCATTGGCGTCGTAATAACCGTTCACGACATGGAACGAACCGCTGAGCGGCGAACCGTCTTCGGCGAATGCCAACGCCGCGCCGATGACATTGTTGCCATACAGCGAGCCATAATCGATTGAACTGAAGCGGACGCGGTAATAGCCGGTCGGTTCCGCGGCCAGCCAGCCCATATGATCTTGATATTTGCCCATGGTCAGCGACCACGCCGGTGCAAACGACCAAGAGAAGTATGACTCGACCAAATTTATCGGCGACGAATCCGGATCGATATAGAGGTTCAGTTTGCCCGAGACGGCATCGGTCGCTTGCCAGGCGATTTTGATGCTGCCCTGAGCGTAAAAACCAATGCCGGCCGCCGATTCTTTCGCAGCGGTGGCTGCATCGTCCGCCGCATTACTGTCGCCGATGGTGGCGATGGTGTCGACCCATCCGGTGAGGTTCAGGCCTTTACCGAGTTCGGCACTGCTGGCCGGAATGGCGGCAAGGATGAGGAGGGAGGGGGTGAGAAAGCGTAGGATCACGAAGAGCTCCTGAACCAAGTGGTTGGTCTTCGATAACTCCGTGAATGGGTTTTGGCAAGATGATAATCGATTATCATAAGCAACTACGTGGAAGTGCGAACCAAGCGTCGATAGTCGTATGTCCCAAAAACATCACCCCAGCCATGGGGCCGGGGTGATGTTTGCTTTAAGCGCTGTTCAAGGTCGAACAGGCGAGGGCGAGTCGTCCGCTTACGGAATGACGATCAAACCTTCAACCGCGAATTGGATCGCGTTGACCTTGTCCTTCGCGCCGGGAGCCAGAGCGATGTACTTGGTCTTGGTGGTCGAATATGCGAGTTCGTAGTTCAAACCGAAGTTGGTGTCCTTGACCGGATTGGTCAACAGAGCCACGGAAAGTTCCACGGCGTCAGACTTCGGCTTGCTGCCGCCGCCAACCACATCGCCCTTTTGGCTGATGGCTTGGACTTGGCCGGTAAGCGCCATCGGGATTCCAGTACCCTGTAGCGCATAGGTGGCTGACAACAGACCCTGCAGGCGCGTGGCCTTGGTGCCGTCTACGGTGGTCTTGTTGGCGAGCTTATCCTTAGCCTTCATGCCGTACATGATTTCGGCACCGAGGGTCAGTGGATCAACTGGCTTGATGGTCGTGTTCAGACCGACCACGGCCACGCTGCCGCCCAGGCCGTTGGCAGGGGTGCCAGCGCCAAGGGTGAACGGAAACGCATTGGTCGAATGAACGTCATAAGCGGCTTCAAGGTTGACCGAAACCGGGCCCTTGGTCCAGACGAGATCGAGACCGAAGCCCAAATCGCGATTCTCGCGCCCGAAGGAATTCGTCGTGTAAATCCTCGAATAGGCGTCCTCAGCAGTGAAGTACCCATTCACGACATGGAACGAAGCGCTGAACGGAGAGTCTTTTTCGGCATAGCTAATCGCGGTGCCAACGACGTCATTACCGTACAGAGCCAGATAGCCGATGGTGGAATTGTTGATGCGATACAGGCCGGTTGGTTCAGCCGCAATCCAGCCCAAGTGGTCGATGTATTTGCCCATCGTCCAGGTCCAGTCCGGGTTGAAGGACCACGCGAAATAGGATTCGCGCAATTGAGCGGGGGCAACGTCGGGCGAGAACCAGAGATTGATCTTGGCCTTCACCGCGTCGGTGACCTGCCAGCCAACCTTGATGCTGCCTTCAGCGTAGAAGCCTTGGCCAGGCGACGATTCTTTGCGTGCGGTGCCCGAGACATCTGAGGTGTTGTTGTCACCGATGGTGAAAGTGGTGTCAGCCCAGCCAGAGAGGCTGAGGCCTTTACCGAGATCGGCGGCGGTGGCGGGAGCGGCGATAAAAGCGAGAGCGCCCAGTGCGGGCACAACGTAGCGAAGATTCACGAACTTCCTCCTTGGGGTGGTCTGTTTCGAAGGCCCACGATCCCCACACAGGACCACAGGCGCACCACGATACTGCACAGCGCGTGCCGAGCATTTCCGTGATGTTTTCACTGATCGGCGCGAGTGTGTAAGGGCTCGCTTCATTTCAATTGGCTATTTCCATTACAGGGCGAATCGCGATTTGGGCTATTGCCTCAATTCTGAGCACGCCTAGCGGGACGTCGGCCGCTCAAGATAGACTATCTCAAGCGGCCGACGTTTACGCATCACCGTCAGCGGTCTGTCTAGAACAGCGCCTTGGGAATCATCACCCCAAAGCCCCAGCCGCCGACGTACTGGTCAATCTTCACCAACAGCCGGTTTTTACCGGCCTTTAGGCGGACCGCGACGCTATCGGAAGTCGGGATGAAACCGCGGGCAACCTCGTTGGAATGAATGCGCTCACCATTAAGCCAGATGCGGATGCCATCGTCACTGCCGCAGCGCAGTACGGTCTCGCGCGCATGTACGGAATCGATCTCGGCATAGGCCCAAGCCACCGCCCAATCCACTTGGCCGCAGGCGACGGCCAGATTCACGAAGCCTTGTTTGCCGGCCTTCACTAATTTCCAGTCGAACTTTGCGGCGGTAGTGCTCACCGAGCCGGCTGCGGCCGTCTTGGCCATCGCATAGGTCGCCAAGAGATCGACCGAGCCATCGGCGCGCATAGCGCCGTCGACGGGCGTGGCCAAATCTAGCGTGATGCTGCCGGGCTGCGGATTCAGGAACGGGCCGATGACGTGCCACTCTTGGATGACGTGCCACTCTTTACTAAAGTTCTGCTCCGCCACGGCCTGGGCTTTTTCCCAGCTGGCCCGTAGTTCCCGTGCGTCGACCTTCGGGAAGGTTTTTCCGCTGGTCGGGACCAAGGTGGTTTGTTTCAGCGGCGGTAATTCATCGCCATAGGCTTCGATCATTTCATCGCACATCGCCACGATCTGATCCATAGGCAGCGTCGCTGCGGTCAGCGGATCAAAATAGCAGGCCTGATAAACATGATCGCGCCGGCCATCCATCGCCGCACGGATGAACAGTTCATGCTGCGTGACGTGCGGCTGCATGTAACCGATCAGTTGCGGCGGCAGTTCGCCGATCTGCGCGTGATGAAGGCCGGTGCGATCCACCAACGTCGGCGCTTCCACAATCGCGGTGTGCGGCAGGTTGCTGATAGTGCCGCCGTTCGGCAAGTTTCCGTAGATCACGCAGGGCACGCCGGTAACGATCGAACGAATGATCAACGAACCGTATTCGTGGCTCTGGCAGATGGCCGCCATCGGCTCGGCGGAACGGCTGAATTCGCGCAGGCGCTCGAACTCATCGACAATGCCATCGCAGCGGTGCAGATATTCGTCAATCGGCACGTCATAACGCGCGATCATGTCCTTACCGTGCGGAATAAAGAACGCGTTGTATTCGGCGTTGTGCTCGCTGGATTCGGTGACGTAAAATCCCAGGCGACGCATCAGTTCAAAGCGAACTTTATTACGCTTAAAGGTTTCCGGATCTTCGCTGGCCTTGAACAGGCGCGGATACAGATCGATGCCGTCCTTCTCTAAACGTTGGTAAAACGCCATGTGATTGATGCCGGCGCAGGTGAATGTGACTTCCGACGGTTTCTCGCCGATATAGCCCATCAATTCGTCGAAGGTGCCTTGCACGCTGTGGCACAGGCCCACCGCACGCACGTTGCTGGTGCGCGTGATGGTCTGCATATTCATCGACATCGGATTGGAATAATTCAGCAGATACGCCCGCGGGCACAGTTCCATCATGTCGCGGCACATACCGGAAAGCATCGGATAGGTGCGCAGCGCACGGAACAATCCACCCGGCCCGGTGGTATCGGCGATAGTGAAATTGAGGCCGTATTTGCGCGGAATCTCGAAGTCAATCAGAGTGCTGTTGAAGCCGCCGATTTGCACCATGTTGATGACGAAATCCGCGCCTTTAAGCGCCGTGCGCCGATCCATCGTGGTTTCGATAGTCGGATTGGCGCCCAATGCCGCCGCGACTTTACGGCATAGATTGCCGGCGACTTCCAAGCGCTCGGCATCGATGTCCATGTAGGTGATGGTGGCGTCACGAAACTCGGGCATGCCGAGGATATCGCCGGTAAGGTTGCGTGAAAAGACGACGCTGCCGGCGCCGATCATAGCGATCTTGATCATGGTTTTCCTTCGCAGGACGCCGGGCGGGGTGAGGCAGCCGGGCGGGGCCGATCATGTTCAGCCGCGGACCGAACTGCATCCGGCAAGCTGTGATTGCGAGTGTGCAGGATGTGATGTTCAGCGAAACGGCTCAGCGCTTGGCCATGGTCGGCAGCAGTTGCGACTGCGAGCCGCGTTGAATACCGCGGAACAACATTTCCATCTCGTCCGGATTGTCGCTGGTGGCGAGCGCGTCTTCGCGCGAGATGTCACCTTTTTCGTACAGTTTGTACAGCGACTGATTGAAGGTGACGCAGCCGAAATGTTCGCTGTCGCGGATCGCCGTATACAGCTCTGGCGTGCGGCCTTCTTCGATCATCTGCTTAATGGTTGGGGTCGCGACCATGATTTCGAGGCCCGGCACGCGGCCGGGGTTGTCCTTCTTCGGAATGAGACGCTGGCTGACGACCGCCTGAAACACCATCGATAGCTGCATGCGAATCAACGAATGCTGATACGGCGGGAAGAAGTTGATGATGCGTTCCATGGTCTGCTGCGCATTGATGGTGTGCAGCGTCGACAGCACCAAATGCCCGGTTTCCGCCGCGTCAATCGCTGCCTGCACAGTTTCAACGTCACGCATTTCTCCGATCAAGATCACGTCGGGTGCTTCGCGCATCGCGTTGCGTAGCGCAGTTTTGAAATCGCGCGTATCGATACCGACTTCGCGTTGATTGATGATGCAGCGGTCGTCGACGTAGCTGTATTCGATCGGATCTTCGATGGTGATGATGTGGCGATTCGTTGAATGATTCATGTATTGAATCATCGACGCCAGCGTGGTCGATTTGCCTGAACCAGTGATGCCGGTGACCAACACCAATCCGCGCCGCAACATCGCCAAGCGCTCAAACACTTCCATCGGCAGGCCCAGATCTTTGAAGCTGGGAATGTCGCTGCGCACATGGCGCATGACCAAACCAATTTGGCCGCGCTGCATAAAAGCATTCACGCGGAAGCGGCCGATGTCGGCGTCTTCGAACGCGGTGTCGACTTCGTGATGTTTTTTGAAGGTCTCGCGCGCGTGCTCTTCAACTACCAGCGTGAACGCTTCTTTGACGTCGTCGCGGGTCAGCGGCGTGGTGCCTAACTGCCGCACATTGCCGTCGACGCGCACCCGCGGCGGGCTGCCGACTTTTAGGAACAGGTCGCTGGAGCGCAGCTGCACCATCGCTTTAAGGATGTCGGTAATGTTCATGGGCGTACTCGGGGCGTGGCCTCGCAGTATGCCTCGGGTTCGCGCGTACCGAAACCCGCAGTCGGGGGCGTGCAGCCCTGGCCGACTGGCCTCAGGTGCCCGGAGGCGGCACCAGGGACAGCAACCGGTTTTCCAAATCCTTGATGCCCTGGCCGCTGACGCCGGAAATCACCATCACTTCCGTCTTCAGCAGCGCGGCAAGTTCGCGCGCGATGTCGGGCAGTTCGGGCCGCACGTCGGACTTGTTCAGCACGATCAATTGCGGCTTCGCGGCGAGGCTGGCGGCGAAGCGTTCCAGTTCGTGATTCAGGACGCCGACGCTCGCGGCCAGCGCGGCGGCGTCGCCTTCGCTACCGTCGACCAAGTGCACCAGGATCGGACAGCGCTCGACATGGCGCAGGAATTGGTGACCGAGGCCTTTGCCGTCGGCGGCGCCTTCGATCAAACCGGGAATGTCGGCCAGCACCAAACTGCGATCTGGACGGTCGATCACGCCCAATTGCGGTTCAAGCGTGGTGAACGGATACGGCGCGATTTTCGGCCGGGCGGCGGACACGCGTGAAAGCAACGTGCTCTTCCCCGCGTTGGGATAACCGATGATGCCGACGTCGGCGATCAGCTTCAATTCCAGCTTCAACTTCAATTCGATGCTGGGTTCGCCCGGCTGAAATTGCGTTGGGGTCTGATTGGTCGGGCCCTTGAAAAACGCGTTGCCCTTACCGCCGCGACCGCCGGCGGCGACTGTCACGCGTTGGCCGATGGCGGTGAGGTCGGCGAGGATCTCCTCGGTTTCGGCCAAGCGGATGATGGTGCCGCACGGCACCGGCAGTTCGAGCACTTCGCCGCCTTTGCCCGAACAGTGGCGGCCGGTGCCGTTGCCGCCGTCTTCGGCGCGATAACGCCGGCGATGCAGATAGTTCGACAGCGTGTTCATGTGCGGCGTGGCGACGAAAACCACGTCGCCGCCGCGCCCGCCGTCACCGCCGTCAGGGCCACCGTGTTCGATGAATTTCTCGCGATAGAACGTCGCCGCTCCACGCCCGCCGTGACCGGATTTCACCACAATTTCAGCTTCGTCGCGCAGCATGGGCGGCACCTCATGGCCGGCCTCGATATGCACAAGGCAATTCTCCGTCCGTCTTCTGTCCAGGCGTCGGGCTTGAGCTTTCGTCGCACGGCGTCGCCACATCATCCCGCGCATGCCCAGCACCGATCTGACCTTCGCCACGCTTGCCGAACACCGCGCCTGGCTGACCACGCAATCCGCTCTGCCCGCCGGTTTCCGCTGCGGCAACGCACGCTTTGAATTCATGCCGGTCGAAGCGCCGAAGCCGGCGAAAATGACGGTTACGGTGATCGCGCTGGAACGTCCGACCGCGTCCTTCGCAGCGATGTTCACCAAGAACGCCTTCCCCGGCGCGCCGGTTTTGATTGGGCGGCAGCGGCTGTCGTCGCCGACCATTGGGGCGGTGGTCATCAACAATAAAGTCTCGAACGTCTGCGCGCCTGGCGGCGTCGAAACCGCCGAGCGTGTGTGCGCGAAAGCCGCCGAGCTGCTGGGCCTGACCAGCGCTCAAGTACTGCCGTGTTCGACTGGCGTGATCGGATGGCGCCTGCCGGCCGATGCGTTGATCGGCAATCTGCCCAACGCCGTCGCAGCACTGCAAAGCAGTTCGATCATGCCCGCCGCCGACGGCATCGTCACTACCGATTTGTACGCAAAAATCCGGCGTGCCGAGCTAAGTAGCGGCGGCAGCATCGTCGGGATCGCCAAAGGTGCGGGCATGATCGAGCCGAACTTGGCGACCATGTTGGTCTACATTTTGACCGACGTGGCGATCGCGCGCGACGCGCTGCGCAGCGCGTTGGCGGCCGCGGTCGCGACTACGTTCAACTGCCTGTCAATCGACAGTGACACTTCGACCAGCGACACCGTAATCGCGCTGAGTTCGGGCGTGAAACCGGCGCCGGATCTGGTCGAGTTTCAGGCTGCGCTTGAACGCGTTTGCCGCGACCTGAGCGAAGACATCGTCCGCAACGGCGAGGGCGTCCATCATGTCATGCGCGTGCAGGTGACTGGCGCGCCAACTGCCGAGATCGCCCGCGGCGTCGGCAAAAGTATCGTGAATTCACCGCTGTTTCAGTGCGCGGTGTGCGGCAACGACCCCAACGTCGGACGCTTAGTCGCGGCGATCGGCAAATATATCGGCGACCGTCATCCCGCGGTCGATCTTGCGCGCACGCGCCTGACCATGGGCGGCCAAGTGCTGTTCGAGGGCGGCGCGTTCCGCTTAAATCACTCCGTCGAAGCGGCTTTGATCGCGCACATGAATCAGGCGGAAATGTATGCCAGCGTCCCGCCGGCCGACGGGCTGACGTTTGTCCCGCCGGTGCGTTTCCCGCCGCATGAGCGCTGCGTCGAAATCGGCGTCGACCTCGGCGCCGGCAGCGCGATAGCGACCATCATCGGCGGCGACCGCACGCATGAATACATCAGCGAGAATGCGGACTATCGCAGCTGAGCTTTTGTGCTGTGAACGGCGCGCCTAACGCTTGGTCCGCGCCGTTTATTTCGAGCGATACGCCTCTGGCACCAACGCGCCGGCGCCGTGTTTTTCCGCTACTTTCGCATAGATCGCCAACGCTTCGGGCATTTCGCGCGCCAGTGCGGCAGCGCGATCGCCCGAGGCCGGATGGGTGCTCATGAAAGCTGGCGTGCTGCCTCCCAGAGCGCTGAAGCGCTGCCAGAATCCGACCGCTTCCTGCGGGTCGTAACCGGCGGCGGCCATGTATTTCAGGCCAATGAAATCAGCCTCAGATTCCTGCGCGCGCGAGTACGGCAGCAGCACGCCGTATTGCGCTAAACCGCCGGCGGCGCCCAACAGCAGATTCTGCGTGTTGGCTTCTAAACCCGACGCCTGCAAACCGATGCCCAATGCCGATTGGCTGATGCCAGCAATCATGCTCTGTGAGACGCGTTCGTTGCCGTGGTTGCTGGTCGCGTGCGCGATCTCATGCCCGAGCACAGTGGCGAGTCCGGCTTCGTTCTGGCAGTACGACAAGATCGCGGTGTAGACCGCGACCTTGCCACCGGGCAGGCAGAAGGCGTTGATCTGTTTGGATTGCAGCACGGTGAATTCGTACTGAAAATGCCGGTCAGCGGTGACGGTCGGCTGTGCCGCGGCCAGGCGCGTGCCGACTTGCACCACGAAGGCATTCGCGGCTGGATCGGTCGATGGTTTTTCCTTCTGCTTGACCTCGGTGTAGGCCGCGGCGCCCTGCGCGTTCATTTCCGAATCGGGCATAATCGCGAACTGTCGGCGACCGGTGCCGTCGACGCGCGCGCAGGCGACGGCGGCGAGAATCAGGACGACGGCAAGCGGCAGGATATGGCGGTAACGCATGGGCGCGGATGGTGTCGCGGTCGAGAGTCGCGCAACGCGCTGGCTTCGGCGTGGTGGCGCGCGTGGCGCACTGGGCGCAGCGCTTTAGCGTGCCGCGCATGCCTCACGTCCTGCATCCTGACACGGCCTTCGAGCAGATCATGGCTAAGCTACCCAGCGGCGATGAAGTCATCCTGGTCAAAACCCCTGAAAAATCAGGCGGCACCGTCCATGCCTATCGTAACTCGTGTCCGCATGTCGGCGTCGGTTTGGACTACGGCAATGGCCGCTGCCTGATCGCGCCGGACTTGCTGCAGTGCGCTTTGCATGGCGCAGTGTTCGAGGTCGGCACGGGTTTGTGCATCGACGGCCCATGCACTGGGCGCGCATTGGAGCGGGTTGCGATCGCGGTGGTCGACGGCCGGGTCGAATTGGCGAGCAGCTGATGCGCGGACCGACACCTTCAGCGCCTCGTGGCGAACTGCTTAGCCCGGTTCCGCCGCATCCGGCCGACGCGCTGCTGACGCCGGAACGGGCGCACAAATATCGGCAGGTGCTGGCACGGCGCACTGGGCGCTTGGCGGTCGTAGTTGAGGATTGTTACGACCCGCACAACGCGACCGCGATCGTGCGTACCTGCGACGCGTTCGGCATTCATCGGGTGTTCGTGACCACCGGGCGCAACTCGTTCAAAGTCAGCCGCCGCATCAGTCAGGGCAGTCACCATTATGTCGATGTGCAGGCGTGCGCCGACATTAGCGAAGCATATGCGCGCCTGCGTGCTGACGGCTTCGCGATCTATGTCAGCGACCTCGCCGCCAATGCCGCGGTCGGTCCGGATGCGCTCGCGCCAATCTTAGAGGATCAACCGCTGGCCGTGGTGTTCGGCAGCGAAGGCGAAGGCGTCAGCAAAGAAGCCAGCGCTCAAGCCGATGGCTGCTTCCTGATCCCGATGAGCGGTTTTCCGCAGAGCCTGAATCTGTCGGTGTCGGTCGCCGCGACCGTGTACACGCTGCGTCGTCATGCGCTGACCAATGACCTGCCCGGCGATCTGCCAGCGGCCGAGCAATGCGCGCTCTACGACCGCTGGCTGCGCCGGCACAAAGGCGAGGCGGTCGATATGGTCATCCGGCAAACGCGCGGTCGCGATGGCGAAGAACTCGATGTGCTTGGCCCGGGTTAACCGTCTCCCCGCGACCGTCGGTGGTTAAACCGGCGGGTTTTTTCTAAGCTAAAAATGAGCCCGTGCTCTGCTCGGTAAGGGACTAGCCGCCGCCTTCCACCTAGGCGTAGGCGCAATACGCAGGAGTGATCATTTTAGTGCCCGATGTTGCGAGTTACGATGCCAAGATCAGTGGCATCCACCCGGCCATCGCCGTTCACATCGGCGCCCGCTGGGGTGATGGCGGCGCCGCTGCGACCGAACTGGCTCATTGCCGCGTTGAGGTCAAGAGCGTCCACCACCCCGTCACCGTTGACGTCGGCGATCGAAACGGTGATGGTAGCTGAACCAATCAGGTTGGCGCCCAGGGCCGCATTCCAGACATCAACGCCATTCGCCTGGGACACGATCCTGACGCTATATGCAGGATTACCGGATAGGCGTGCGTAGGCATCGGGAAGTGCCAGCAGGACATCGTAAGTGCCAGCGACAGCCCCCGGCGGCAGCGCAAAGTTCACCGACTCGGCATGCTGGGTTGCGGACAGCCACAGCCGCGGATTGATGGTGGTAGTGATTGTATATTTTTCGGCATAGGTCGCTCCGTTCTTTCGGCACAGCAGCAATTGCACCGGTCGCGGATTATAGAGCTTCCCATAACCGCGATTTTCCACATTGAAAACCACGGTGTTCAACGACGAGGCGCTGAGCGTGTCAGGGACGGTCGCGGTCAGAAGGTTCAGGCGATAACCAAGCTTGTTCTCCATGGTCGTAAAAAGGCCCTGCGCCCGCCACTTGTCCAGGGTCACGGCATAGGCAGCGACCTGATCGTGCTCGCCGTTGTAGTGATCCAGAGAGAAGGTGGTCATTTCCTCGATGACGGTATTCCCATTCTCCTGCTTCGTCTCGGGTCCGGTCCCATAAGTTTCGCCGAAACTGACTGTGTATCGGCACGTGGTGCTGGCATAGGCGCGCAATTCGTCGACCCGGCTGCCGAGATGCGAGTAATATTGGAAAGATGCGTAATTGTCGATGTTGGCAGAGAACGAGTCGTCATGCAGGCCCATCCTTCCCATCAGGGTCTGGGCCGGAGCGCTCAACGTCGCCCCGTTGAAGAATTGCTTGGTGTAGGCGCAGTACCTGGTGGCGAGCATGCGATCCGATGGGATTTTCGCCAACAGGGCATTCCATATCTGGCGCGTGGCATCGTTCATCTCGTCGTAGGACGAGGTGTGTCCCAGCAGTTCGTTCGTGGTGCCGTGCTCTTCACCCCAACTGCCGATGAAGCCCACGTCCCAATAGGCGATAACATCATTGTTCACCAGCAACGGCCCGTTGTTGGCGCTGCCATTGAGCGTCAGTTGATCAATATGTTTCAGAACCCATGAGATGGGGGAGTCGGAGATGCCATCGTAGTAGCCGTTTTCCCCATTGTTCGACGCATACATATACTGGAAGCGCACATTCAGTTTAAGGCCATTGCTGCGCGCCAGAGCGCAGTCAGCGGCAATCTGATTGAGGAATGAGGTGGGCAACTCTGCATTTCGCCAATCCCAGGTGCAGTAGCGCATGCCAATGACCGTGTACTTCTTGGCTTTGACGCGATCGCAGTCGGCCTGGGTCAGGGCGCGGGTGGGCGTAGCCGGTTCGGTCCAGGTGGGATACACCATGCCGATGAAGCCACGCTCTGGGTTCGCGACGACGAGGCTGTCATCGGCGGTGAAGGTCACCGTGGCCGCGTGGAGCGGCACGGTGAGGACCACCAGGGCTGTCAGGAGGCAGGACCGCACCGGGAACCGGCGTGCGGTGCGTAAAGCGAATGGAATGACCATAACAGTATTACCGGCAGCTTGGCTTGCATCACCGAATAAGTCATAAGAAACTACGAAACAGAAGATTAAGAAGTTTATGCTGGTCCCGGCAGGCGGCCAGCCGCGAAACCCGCGCTACGGCCGCTTGCCGGCGCTGATCCGCACTTGGTCAAAGTACAGCATTTGCCGGACGCGATCGTCAAAATTCATACCGATATTAAATACTGACGCGCCGGTCTGCAGGCGACTCGGCGCATTCGCCTCGGGCCGTAGGTCGTCGAGGCGCAGCGCCACATGCGTCCAGTCTTCATGTTGCAGGTGACCGAGCGGGAACTGATACCAGACGATATCGCTCTGATCGGCCCGGTGCCCGGCTGCGATCCAGACACTAAACGTTGGCAGGTCTTGGCTGGCCCAATAGTCGAACTCCAGCAGTTGCCCCGGTGCATAGGTGAACAGCGTTTGCGGTGGGTCGACGATCTGGATGCCGTACCTGTGCGTGGTCTGATTCAGGGGGACGCCGACCACACAGGGCGGCGCCGGCGTTCCTGGTGGCCCCTGCGACAGCTGGCCGTCGTGCCACGGCGCTGGCAAGGTGGTGGCGCCCTCAAAATCCCAGAACAGCAGCGTCGGCCCAGCCAGGGTTGCTGTTTGGTGGGTACCGTCGCGATGACACAGCAGGCTCAGTCCAGGGGTGAGCTGCGTGGTCGTAGCGTCGCTAAAGGCCACCGACACCGTGCCGACATGCAGGTCGATCCGATCACCATCCGCGCCACTCACGCAGCGCACATTGGTGCCCTTCACTGTGACCTCGGCCAGGGACGAATGCAGGAGCAACGGGGCTGCGGCGGGTTGCGGGGTCACGTCGGCGAGGATGTCGCCGTTGGTGATCTCGACCCGTTTCCGCGTGCCGTCCCCAGCCAGCCTGATCTGGCTGGGGCCGACACAGGTGAGGGTAGTCCCATCCGAATAGCGCAGCAGCAGCTCTTCCGGAGTGTCCTGGATCAGCGTATCGCCCAGGAAGAGGTCACGGCCGGCAGCCAGGCGCTCTGGCGCATCGGTTGAACGCAGGACGTGACCGGAGACGAGCTGCGCGACGGGCACGCGAGCGGCGAGGCCGAGTGCACGGCTCGCCACGAAGCGGCCTGGTGTCGTGGTAGCCTGGAAAGCGACGACACTCAGACCAAGCGCCATCACGATGCCAGCCGCGATGGCCAGCCGTTGCAGCGCGGCGCGGGGCCGAAGCTGCGGTCGCCGCCGGCGCGGTCCTGCGGATGGCACTGGGGCTTGGCGCGGACGTCCGTCCGCCACGACCCGGCGGACCTGCGCGGCCACCTCTGCGCCAGGCCGGCGGCGGAGCGCCCCTGCAAGCAGCAATGCCATGCGACGTTGCTGCACATACGCGGTGACCAGCTGCGGATCATTCTGGAGTTGCTTCCACGCCAGTTCAGCCATCTGCGGCTCGGCCGGCGTGTCCCAAATGGATTCCAATAGAGCGGTGGATTCCGTAATCATGCCCGTGCCTCTAGGCAGCGACGCAGTTCAGTCCGGATGCGCCACAGCGCGGTTGCCACGGCGGGCATCGGGCGACGAAATCGCTGCGCCAATGATGAGAGCGACAATCCGTCGACATGCCGCGCCTCGATCAGTTTCCGTGCGCGGGGATGCAGTTGCGCCAGACACCCATGCAGGTCCAGGGTGCTATGGTCGTGGTCATCCTGGTCGGGGTCGATGGCCAGCAGATCCTCAAGCGCGCACACGGCCGGGGCGTGCCGAGCGCGCTCCCGCCGCCGGCGCTCATACTCTTTGTGCAGGCAATTCCGGGCAAAGCCCTTCACCCAGGCCGCGAAGGTGCCGCCGCCGCGATAATCGGAGAGGTGCTCATAGACGGCTACCCAGGCTGCTTGGCAGACTTCCTCAATCTGTTCTTCGCTGCAGGCATTGGCGGCGACGAACATCCGCACCCCATCCTGGCAGGATTCCACGAGGCGGTCGAAGGCCTCGCTGTCACCAGCTGCCGCGGCAGCTGCCAGCTGATCAAGAGGGTACTGCACGCGCTCCATATTCCCCAGATGACCACCAAGATCACCAGATTCCACCCAACCAATACAAGCACAAAGGGTTGCCCATCGAATGCCAGGCGGAGTGGAATCACCATCTGATGGGCAAATTCCGGACCAGCTGCGGTTGGACATCGATCCTCGGAGTCAGTCCGACGCAGCGCCGCCAGCGGCGCTGCCGCGCCCGGGCCGCCATCAGGGCGCGCTGGCCGGTCAGGCGAGGGACAATGGCGATGAGCGGTACCGCATGCGGCAGGCGTTCGTGGGTCTCGATCAGCCCCACACAGGCCGCTTGCACGGCGTCGTCGGCATCAGCCTCATTGCCCAGAATCCGCGGTGCCTGCACGTGCAGGCATGGCAGCAGAACGGCTAACTCGCCATCGAGGTTAGAGTGGTCGCCACTGTCCTACCCGGCGCGATAGCGCGGGGCGATCATCTCAGGGCCCGATGCTGCGGGTGACGAGTCCGAGATCAGTGGCATCCACCCGGCCATCGCCGTTCACATCCGCGCCCGCTGTGGTGATGGCGGCGCCACTGCGTCCGAACTGCCCTCGCAGAGCGTTGAGGTCCGCTGCATCGACCACGCCATTGCGATCGACGTCGCCGGTCTGGATATTGAAGCGATAGCAGTGCACATCGAGAAGGTCCACCTGCCCTTGGAGTCGTCCATTGACCCACGTCA
>JBBROQ010000064.1:0-14500 GCA_038229115.1 Planctomycetota bacterium
ACACCAACAGCACCGCCGATTTGGTCGCGCCCACCAAGGCGGCTGCGCCAACGATGCTCGGCGGCAACGACCGCAAAACGTCGGTGAAAACCGATGAAAAATCGTCAGTAGACGCTGGCTTCGCCACCGGCGATTCGGCGTTGATCCCGTTGGTGCGGCAACTCCTGGATGTGATTGCCGCGGTCACCGCGCCTGCCGCCCCGACGTCGGGGCGCGCGAACAGCAGCATCCTTGCCGCTGACGCCGCGGCGGCCTTCGCACAAGCATTCGCCGGCCCGACGGCCACGTCGAGCCAGGCGCGCAGCGCTTCCCCCGCAACTATTACCGACGCCAACGCGGCATTCGCGCAGGCCTTCACCGACACCACGGGTGAGCCGCCTGCGGTCGACACCGGACTGCTGGCGTTGCTCAATACCAAAATTGGCCAATCCGCAAAACGCACGGATGCTGACACGGTTACGCCCGCAGCGGTGCCCGAACAGGGCGCGTTCCCGGCACCGGTCGCCTCCGCACCAATCGCAGTTCCCGGCGCCGATAACAGCACGGCGATTACCGCACCAACTGCCAATGCGCCAACTGTCGCCCAGTCGTTGCCCGCCGTCGCGCCGTTGCCGCGACCGCCCTCAGAACGCGATACGACCGCAACCGCCAATCCTAACCTTGGCAGCATCGCCGACCTGAACGCCGGCACCGATGCCACTCCGCTGCCGCCTTCCGCCAGCGTGCTGCCGACCGCCACGTCGGTGGTCACCGTCGCAGCGGAACCTGCGCGAGCCGCGCCGAATCCGCTGGAACGCGCGGTCGGTAATCAGGTCGGGCGCGCACTCCTGCGCGTCGATGGCAGCGGTGACCGCACCTTGGTGCTACGTCTGACCCCGCCGGAACTCGGCACCGTACGGATCGAAGTGCGCCAACAGGGCGGCGTGATCAGTGCCCAATTGCACGCTGAGGATGCCGGGGTGCAGCAGGCGCTCGACCGTTTGCTGCCGCAAATCCGCAGCGATCTACAACGCGCCGATGCGCTGGTGCGCGACGTGTCGGTCGGCGTTGAACGCACGGCCGTTAAGCCCAGCGAAGCCGGCCAGCAGTCTCGCGATCAACAGCCGGACCAACGTGACGAGTCCTCGCGACAGACCTACGGCGATCAGCAATCACAGCAGCAGCAACAGCAGCGCCGCGAAGCCCGCTTCGAGCGGCAGCGCGCGCGCAGTCCCGAGCGCTTCACGCTTGATGCCATCGCCAGTGCCGCGTCGACCCCCATGCCGGTGCTACCGCCGGTGCGTCTGGGCGGCCGCGCCGATGCGCGCGGAGTCGACGCTCGTGCGTGATTTACCCGGTATTAACCGTCGAATCCCAACATCCGTGATTGGCATGCCCACTGCGTTACGTGCTGCAGCCATCATCAACTGAAACACTGCCGCCCCCTTCCTTCCACGCTCCCTGATCCGCCCGCAACCGAGGACCTTCTCATGCAACGCGCACTCTTTTCCGGCGTCACCGGCCTGACCAACCACCAGGCAATCCTCGACATCACCGCCAATAATTTGGCGAACGTGTCGACCAACGGTTTTAAGGCCAGCCGCCTGTCGTTCTCGACCGCGCTGAACCAGA
This sequence comes from Planctomycetota bacterium, assembly GCA_038229115.1. Taxonomy (GTDB): domain Bacteria; phylum Planctomycetota; class UBA11346; order UBA11346; family UBA11346; genus JBBROQ01. The sequence goes on from JBBROQ010000064.1 coordinate 1,612, forward strand.
CCTCCTTCGCCGGTGCCGCGCCGGCCGGCACCACTGGCGGCACCAACCCGCGCCAGATCGGTTTGGGCGTGACCACCAGCACCATCGACGTTGACATGCGTCAGGGCTCGCTGAATTCCACCGGCCGCACGCTGGACCTCGCGATCCAGGGCAGCGGCATGTTTCAGGTGACCGACGGCACACGCCAGATGTACAGCCGAGTCGGCAATTTCGGCGTCGATTCCAACAGTAACCTAGTCGATCTTGGGTCGGGACTGAAAGTGGTCGGCAACACCTATGGCCCGGCCAGCGAAACTGTGCCGACGGCCTTTGGCGTGCCCATCGCGATCCCGGCCGGCTCGGCTCTGCCCAGCAAACTCACCAGCACCATCACCATGCAGGGCAACCTGAGCTCGACCGAACCGGCGCTGCAAGGTTCGACGGTACAGTCGCTGTTCCCGTTGACCGAAAGCGCCACCGGCCAGTCCGCTGCCGACAGCAGTCTGATTAAAGATCTAACGCTGTTCAAAAGCGCTGTCGAACCGGCCTCGCCGTTGGCGCAGATGAAGACCGTCAACATTTTTGGGACCAAGAACGACGGCACCGGCTACACCGGCGCGATCAGCATCAATCCCTGGCATGACACGGTCAGTGACCTGGTGGGAAAGATCAACGGCGCCCTGACCGCCGGCACCACGCGCTTCGGCACGGTATCGCTGAACAATGGCACTTTGTCGGTCGCCGGATCGGGTACCGGCAGCGGCTTCTCGTTATTCCTGGGCGACACGCCCGGCACCAATTTGAGCGTGCCCGACGCCGGACTGACTGACGCCACCGGCGCGGCCTATGCCGGCACCGGCGCACTGGCGACCCTGGATGTCGGCGTCGCGGCGCAGACCGGTCGCTTGCAGCCGGTGTTCATCATGCCGGCCACCGACTACAGCGGCCAGGCTGGGAAATCGTTAACGCTGACCGTGAACATCAACGGCACCGCCGCCGGCACCATCACCGTCCCGGCCGACAACTACGCCGCCGCCACCGCCAAGCGCACTTTCACCCTGGGCGGGCTACCGCCGGTGACCGCCGGCGACGCGATCAGCTATACCGTCAGCGGCACGCTGAATACCGGCGCCTCGAACCTGACTTGGTCGTCGAACTACGTCGCCCAAGCCGACGTGCAGGCGATGACTGCCGACACCAACAACGACGGCACCCTGGACATGTACGACGCCAGCGCGACGGCGGTCACTGCCGATCCCAACGCCTGGCAATACAGCGACACCTCGAACACCGGCTTCAACTGGTACCGCTCGCGCTTCGTGCCCAGCACCGTCACCAGTTCGATCGAGGTCTACGATCCGCTCGGCCAGAAGCACCTCGTCGAAACGCGCATGTTCCGCACCGGCACCAAGGCCGACCCGAACGATCCCAGCACCAAGCGCATGTCCTGGGACATGGTCATGAGCGTGAAGCCCGGCGAGGCGGTGATCGTCGACGACGTGGTCGCCGGCGTCGAGTTCGACCAGAAGGGCCGCTTCAGCGGCGACGTCGGCAAGTCGGTCAAGGGCAACACCCTCACCGACAACGGCTATGTCGGCGATCCATCGTCAAAAACCGTGCGTTTCGACTGGGGCAGCACTGGAACCAGCAGCCCGTCGACGCTCGACCTTGACCTGGGCCAGACCAACGGCGTCAACGGCCTGACCGGCTTCGGCAGCGTGTCGAGCGCCGCCGCGGTGAAGCAGGACGGCTATGCCGACGGGCGCCTGGATACGCTCTCGGTGTCCAAGGCCGGCGACATTGTTGGCCTCTATACCAACGGCATCAGCCGCAAAATCGCGCAGGTGCAAATCGCCACCTTCGCCAATGTCGCCGGCCTCAATTCCGTCGGCGCGAACTTGTGGGTCGAATCGCCAAACTCGGGCACTGCCACCGCGCGCATCCCCGGCAGCGGCGGCGCCGGCAGCATCACCGCCGGTGCGCTGGAGGGCAGCAACGTCGACATCGCCAGCGAATTCACCCGCCTGATCACCGCGCAACGTGGCTTCTCGGTGAACGCAAAAGTGATTCAGACCACCGACGCGGTACTGACGGAATTGGCCGGTCTGATCCGCTAAGCGCATGCCGCTCTACCAGCCCTGACGCGCTTCGCGTTAGCGCTGGTACGCCGGCAATACCTGTTTCCCCACGCCCAGTGCCAAAACCGCCATGCTGGTCATGTACACCGGGCCGTTGCCGGCTTCGTTGTCGCCCGGTGGTGGCGGCCAGGCGCCGTCCTCGCGCTGCGCGTCCATCACCACTTGCTCGACCTGCGCCGCATAACCGTGCCAGCGATCGCCGTCGAAACGACTGGCGGCGACCGCGTCATAATACGCGCGATAGAAGAACCAGGGCCCCTGCCAACGCAGCGGATCTGAACGGATGCGCTCGATCAAAACCGGTACCAATGGTTCATCGCCGCTACCGGCGTGTTCAGCAAAACCCAGCGCCAACAGCGCGACACCACGCAGCGCGGGATGCTCGTCGCCCGGATGGTCATAGCCCACTGCGCCATCCGCACGCGTTTGCCGGCGCACGTACGCCACCGCATCGGCGATCACCGCATCGGGCACCTCGATGCCGACGCTGTGCGCGGCGTGCAGCGACATCAATTGCCAACCGGTCTGGCTCATGTCGGCGCTGGCCTCATCCGGTTCATAGCGCCAACCGCCGGCGACTTCGGCCGGTTTCGGCACGGCCGCCGCAGTCACCGTCACCGCCACCGCCGCAGTCAGAGCCGCGCGCAGGCGCGATTCTAATTCGACGTCACGGCACATGCCCAAGGCATGACCCAGCATCAGCGTCGCGATGCCGTGGGTGTACATGCGCCCACCATCGGTGCGGCCAAAATAGCCGCGCGACTGGTTCGCCAGGACAAAGCCGATGGCAGCTCGCAGCCATGGCCCGTGCTGCGCATCGTCCGGTGTGACGCCCGCAGCCAGATGCGCAATCACCGCCAATGCCGTCGACGCTACCACCATCCGCTCACCGACGCTGCCGTCCGCGCGGCCCTGTTGGCGCAGCCACGCAAGTCCCCGTTCAATCGCCGCGTCCTGACGCGTGCGCGCGCCCAGCCGCGCCAGCACCGCCTGATCGTCCAGCCCTTCGACTGCCCTGACGGCGACTGCACCCATCGGTGCCGCACCAAACAGCAGCACCGCCGCCAGCGCCATGTGTTTCATCAATGCGTCCTCGTTTCGGCCTGCAAAAAATTACGAACAGCTAGCAGAAGGTGCGGCAGAACGAGGCCCAGCGACAACTCAGCAGACTTTTCCTGAGTGCTGTTCGCACTCGCCCTTCGCGGGGGCGTCGCTGATCCTCCTATCCCAGCCTTCGAAATCGGCGTCATCGCTCGGTTAGTTTTCATCGCTCTGCTAGTTTTCATCGCTCCGCTAGTCGTCATCGCTCCGCTCCGAGTCTGCGCCGATAGGCGCGGATCGCAGCCTGGCTGTCGGGTGGAAACGCTTCCAGGTGAGGCGTGCCCAAACTCGGTACGCCACCGTCAGCGCGCAGCCACGGCGCCTGCGTGACCTCGGCCCGCGCCGCGGAATCGCCGAACGATTCAGGCAACAGTGGGCCGCCCGCCGGACCCGGCGCAGATGTCGGCGTTCCGCCAGCCCCAGATCCGCTGCCGGATCCAGATCCGGCCGGCGCAGGCGCGGCAGCCAGCGTCGCCCCGACCGGCAATGCCGCTGCGCGGTCGATCAATGCGATCACTGCACTACCCGCGTCGGCGTCACTGGGATCGTTCAGGAGCGCCAACGCGGCCTGGGCCAACGCGCGTTCGGCGGCTGGATCTGAAGCGATTCCGATTGCAGCAGGCAACGCCTGTTCAGCCACCGCAACGCGGCCCAGTTCCTCCAACACCGCGTCGCCCGCCGCCGGCAGCAAAGCCCGCGCGCGTGTGCTCGCTGACAGCGCTGCGGCCAAGCGTTCGATGAGAACCGGCGTAACTGGATCGGTAGCGGCAATCAGGGCCCGCGTGGTGTCGGCTAGGCTCAATGCCGCGGGCAACGCGCGCGCGACTGCCAACGGCCCCGGATGATCGACCAACAGCGCCTGCACGGTCGCCAACGCCAACTCAGCGCGATTGGTTTCCAACTGCATCGCCGCCGTCACCGCCGCTTCTGCGACCGCGACATCACCCACCGCAGCGGCCCGCGCCGCAGCCTGCACCAGGCGCAGCTGTGCCTGCGCTGCCTGCGCGGCGTCAGCCGCGGCAAGGGCCGCCGGCATTGCTATCGCCAGTGTTGTCACGCGATCGGCCAAGGTTTGATCCACGCGTTGATCGCCGGTGGCCGCCGCGGCGGTTGCCAACGCCGACGCAGTTGACAGCGCGCTTGGTTGTGCCGCCATCAGCGTGCGTGCGCCATCGTCCAACGCGCGCAGCAGCTGCGCCCGCCACTGCGCCACGAACAAGCCATCGCGCCGCGCAATCGGCGTCGCGGCATCATTCGCGCGCGCGCGCCGCATCAGCGGCAACAGCTCGGCATCGGCCAAGCGCCGACCGATCGCCCACCACGCCGGCAGCACCTCGGCGGTCGCGCCGTGCGTCGCACGCTCGGCCAATGCCAACACCTCTGGTACCAACCACGCCGGCAGCGACGTGGCCGCCTCCATGCGCCGCGGCGCGACCGCATCCAATCGCCGCGGCGCGTCGACCGCGACCAACGCGCGCAGCCGCGCGGCCAGCTCGGCGCCTTCCGTTGGCGGCGCAGCTTGCAGCTGCGCCAGCATCGCTGCCGCTAGGCGCTCTGCTGCCTGTTGTCGTTCGGCCGCCGGCACCCGTACCCCGGCCACCGTCGCCAACTGCCGCGCCAATTCCTCACGACCACCGTCGGCCAAGCGCCGCCACGCCGTTAGCCGACGCCGACGATCGTCGGAATCCGGCTGCGTCAGCGTCGCTGCGAACCGCACCCCCAGCGCGGCATTTTCAGCAGCCGAACGCGGCGCGGGGCTGCGCCGTAATTCCCCCGCTAAGGCTAAGCGCCCATCGTCGCCTTGGGTTTCCGCAACCATGCCCAGCACCAACGCCGCCTGCTGCGCCAATGCCGGAGAGCCGGGATTAGCGGTAAAATCCGCCGCAATGGCACGGTGCAGCGTGCTGAGTACGACCGTCGCTGACACTGACGCCTGCGCGAGCAGCCCGGCCCACTCGGCCCGCGGCACGCCGACCCGCGCCGAGTCTGCTGCCGCCAAATCACTCTGCCGCGCCGCCTCCAACACCCGGCCCGCGCGCAGCGCCGCCACAGCCGCGCGTTCATGCACCTGCGCCACGCGCGCCGCCGCCGCCGCGCGCGTGTGCAGTGCCACCGCTTTCACCTGCGCCGCTACAGTTGCCCACGCCGCAACCGAGTTCACGGCCGTCTGCGCCGCGCTTAGTGCGGCTTCGTCCGCCAACGTCGTGCCTGACAGCAACGACAATTCCGCTGGCGGCATGCCCGCCTGCGACAGCAGCGCCCGCGCCGCCGCCAGCCACGCCGCGCGTTCCGCCAAACTGGCATCCGGCGCGGCCGCCTTGGCCAATGCGGCCGCGCCGCTGCAGCTGGCATGGGTCTGCGCCCACGCGGCCCAACCGCGCGTCATTGCGGCCACGCGCGCACCTTCCGCTGCCTGAGTGTCCTGCGCTGCCTGGGCGTCCTGCGCTGGGTGGCTTCGAAGCATCGGCATCAGTCGTGGCGCAAGCTGCGCGAGGGCATCTTCCGGCCACGCCGCAGGCCTCGGCACCGGCCAAGCGCTCAACGCGTTGAGGAACGCCGCGCACTGCGCCGTCGCGTCCCGCTGCCAACGATCCATCAGGGCAATGGTCGGCGGCGCGATCATCGCAGCAGGTTCAGGATTCGGCGGCGGTACCGCGACGCCAAGCGTGAGCGCGCAGGCCCTGGCCAAGCCCGGCAACTGCGCCGCGCGCGCTGCGAGTTCGGCCAACTGCGCCACCGGATCACCTTCGTCCGACAGCCGCACCATCGCTGCGTCGATATCAGCACCCACGGCCGGATCCCCGGCCCACGCCAGCGTGCCGCGCGCGGCCGCCGCGACCTGTGCCACGCGCAGTCGCAACGCGCGCGCGCGCGCCAACAGCTCTTGGGCCTGCATCCACGCTGCCGCTGGGGCGATAGGAGCGGTCCACGCCGTCAGTTCAGCCGTACTGTCCGCGGCGATGGCCGCGACCGCGCGCACCGCGGTGATCTGGGCCGCAGTCGCCGCTGGATTCGCAGCGACCAACAGCGCGGCTGCATCCTGTTCACGGCGGGCGGCGTCCCACGCGCTCACGGATGTCGACCATGCGTTCAGGGCGGAGGACCAGGATCCCAACGCGGCGGCCCCAGGGCTGGTGTCCGATGCGGTCGACGCCGCCGCAGCCGCAGCAGCAGCCGCGCGGCCGAACCCGTCGGCCAGCGTCTGCACCTCGCGATGCCACGCGTCCAAGCGCGCGCTCAACAACCGCGCCGCGTCAGCCTGCGCCGGATCGCCAGGGCGCAGGTTGCGCGCCACCTCCTGCCACCCGCGCGCCAGCGCCGGCCATCCGGCCACCACCGCAGTCCAACGCCGTTGCAGCATCTGCCACCGCGCCGAGCACGTCGCCGCCGCACTTCCGGCGGCATCGGCTACCGTAAAACGCAGCATCGGCGCGGTGGTCCGTTGGCCGCCGGAATCAATCGCTTCTGCGCTCACGCTGAGTTCATCACCGGGCATCGCCGCATAGTCGTCGATGGTCAGCGTTACCTGCGCATCCATCGCCGTCGCCCCGGCGCGCGGCAAGGCTACCGGGGTTCTCCGCTGACCACGTGCACCGGCGATTTCCAACGTGACCTCGCGCAACGCGACATCGTCGGCGGCCTGCACCCGCACCACGAAGCGCTGATGCAGGTCGACCAGCAGCGCCATGGCCCCATCGGCCGCATTGCGGTTAATCGCGTTGCCGCTCGCTCCGGCATCGGCAACCAGCGCCGTCGCGTCGATACTGGGCGGGCGATCGGCAATCACGCTCAGTTGCCAACGCTGCGGTGGCTCGGCGACCTGGCCGCTGGCGCCGGTAAAGCGCAGGCCATAGGCGAGGCTGGCGGTGGGTTGCAGGTCGAGCCGGAAATGTTGCGGCCGGCTGTCATCAAGCGTCAACGCGAATTGGCGGTCAGTTCCTGACGAGTGTTCAGGCCCTGGCGCGGCGGCGACCAGCGCTGCTGCCAGTACCGGCTCGCCGGCCAGTTCGCCGGCCAGTTGCACGCGCGAACCGCTCAAGACTTCGGCATCGCCGCCTTCCACCATGCGCGCTGCCAACCCGGTATACGCCGGCGGCAGAATCCGCAGCGACAGCTTGCGCACTTGTGGATGCGCGATCGTGCGCAGGGAAAATTCCGCACTTTCGGCATCGCCAGAAAGCACCTGATAAGTGCCATCCAGCGGCACCGCCGCCAACTGCTGCCGATACCGGCCGACCTCGACGCGCGTCATCGGCAGCAACTCGCGACTGCCATCGGCCCACACCAGACGCAGCGTTGCGGCGCCGGGATCGGTGGCGACGTCAGCCGCAATGACCACCGCCGCACCCTGCGCCAAAACCTGATCGCCCGGAGCAACCGCGATGCTTACCGCCGATGGGCGGACCGCTGCGGTCCATGGCGACAGCGCCCGCATCAGCCACGGCCGCGGCCGTGGCGTCGCCGCCAGCACCGCGAGTGCGGCCACCAACCCCGCAGCCAACAGCAACGCACGTCGCGCGCGCAGCGAACTAATGACCCGCCGCGGCTGACAGGCATCCGCCCGCTGCGACGCCAACGCCATAGTGCGGTGCACCATCCATGCGCTGTTACCGGGTGTGGGCGGCAGGCAGGCGAACTGCACCGCAGCACCGATCAGTTCATCGCGTCCCGCATCCAACTGATCGATCAGCGCCGCCGCCGACGCTGGCACCGCGCGCGCCAACAGCGGCCTGAACGCGCGCCAACTGAAAAACGCCGCGCTTAGTCCCACACCAAACCACCACAGCATCCGCCGCGCTTCCGGCAGCGGGTGTAGACCGGCATCGATCACCATCAACGCGATGAGCAGCCCCGCGGCCAATACCAGCGTTTCGCCCGCGGCCTGCGCCAACGCCAAGCGTCGCTGCCGCTGCACCACTGCCCACAGCCGCTCGCACAACGGCGCCGGCAACGCCGACCACTCCGCTGACGCAGACCACCGACGCCACGCGGATCGCCTCATCAATGCAGACCACGGCCGCCACGCCGAAAACTGCTGTAACACGGACGACAACGGCATGGGCGCAGCCTACGCGTACATCTGATTGGCCATAGCTGCGCCAGATGTAGCAGGGCACCGGCGCCGACCGAACGTTGCCGGTACGCGCGCCGCGCGAGCATGCACGCATGAAGCTCATCCGTTTTGCGTTGCTGCTGTCGGTCATTGGTTTAGGCGTGTGCGCGGTGCTGATGCTGGCGCGGCTGATCGTGCCGCTGCCATTCGCGGTGGTGCATATCCTGGCCGGCTTCCTGCTGCTCTTCGCCCTGGGCAAAGCCGCGGTCGCCTGCCAGGCGATTGCGCAGGTGCGTCTGGTGCCCGCCGGCGGCGAGGATCCGCGCCTAGCGTTCAGCAACGAGACGCTGTTTCGGCTATGGCTGGGCTTCAAATTTTTGGCCGCGGCAACGGCGCTGACCATGGCGCTGCTGCTGATCCAGCGCGGGCCGAAGGCGCTTAACCGGTTCTTCGACGGCGCGCCGGCACAACCTGCCGCCGCTTCGACCGCGCGGTAAAATCAGACTTATTTACCGATACAAAACCGACTGAAGATCGCACCGAGCACATCGTCGGTAGTGGTCGCGCCAATCAGCTCGCCCAAGGCGTCGGCGGCGCGGCGCAGGTCGTCAGCCAGCAATTCGTCGTCGGGCAACGACGTGACCACCGGCGTCAGCACGGCGAGCGCGGCGCTCAGTAACCGCTGCTGACGCGGCTCGGCGCTAGTGTGCTGCGCCAGCCGTGCGGCGACCAACGCGGCGAGTTCTGACAAGCCCGCGCCAGTGATGGCCGACACTGCGAGATCAGCACGCTCATCGATGCCGCCGAGGTCGGCCTTGGTTGCGATGCGCAGCGTGCGCTCGGTCGGCAGCTGATGCGCCGGCAGCGGCGCGTCGGGCGCAGTGCAGGCCAGCACTACGGCCGCGCCGTCGACCGCGCGCTGGCCCATGGCAATGGCTTCGGCGTCGAGGTGATTCGCGGGCGCCATCCAGCCGGCGGTGTCGATCAACGTGGTGGGCCCTGACGACAGCCGCCAGTCGGCTTCGACCTGATCACGAGTAGTCCCGGCGATCGGGCTGACCAATGCCGGATGGCCAGTAAGCGCGCGAAACAGCGCTGATTTGCCAGCGTTTGGCGCGCCGACTAAACACACGGTGACGCGCGTTTCCAGACTGCCGGCAGTCACGCGCCAGCGTTCTAGCCGCGCGACCAGCCCAGCGCAGTCGCGCATCAGCGCGGCGGCATCAAATGAGCGCACGTCGCTTTCATCGCCGAAATCTAAACCCGCTTCGACCATCGCGCGCAGCTCAATCAGACGCGTGCGCACCGCGGCCAAATCATCGGCCAACGCGCCGCGCAGTCGCGCCAGCGCCGCGCTGGCTGCGGTAGCGTCGTGGGCATGGGTGAGCGCCAACAGCGCCTCGGCCTGAGTCAGCGACAGCTTGCCGTTGGCCAAGGCGCGGCGCGTGAACGCTCCGGGCGCGGCGGCTTCGGCACCGGCCTCGACCAACGCGCTGCGCGCCAGCTCGGCCAGATCCGGGGCGCCGGGCACGGAGATTTCCACCGTGTCCTCGCCAGTCGCGCTGCGCGGCGCGCGCGCGGCAAACACGCGGCACGGACAGCAACCGCCCGCGATATGCCATTCGGCCTGCACGTGACGCCACGCATCCGGCACCGGCAGACCGGCGCGCGCGGCGATCGCGAACGCGCCGGGGCCGCTTAGACGCAGCACCGCTACCTGGCTCTCGCCAGCAGCCATCGCGGTGGCGATGGCGACGATCGCGCCGCTGCTGTTAGCGTTCCGCGCCCGCGTCAGTTCAGGCCGAGACGATGCCGGACCCACTTGTATTCCGCTGCGCCCAGGATCGCGCTGGTAGTGAAGTAGAGCACCAAGCCGGCGGGCATGTTGTAGAACACCAAGCCGAAAATGACCGGCATCCAGCGCATCATCTTCATCATCTGTTCTTGCTGCGGATCCATGTTGGGCGCCGGTTTCATCAGCAGGCTCATCCACAGCGTCGCGGCAATGTACATGATCGGCAGCGGATTGATGGTCGCCGCGGTGCAGAAGATCGGCAGATGGAAGCCGAGATAGATGAGCTGATCGGGCAGGGTCAGATCACTGACCCACAGGAACGACTTGCCGCGCATATCGGCGCTGTGGCTGAAGGCCTGATACAGCGCGAAGAAAATCGGGATCTGGAACAGCACCGGCAGACAACCCGAGAGCGGATTGACGCCGTGCTTTTTGTAGAGCTCCATCTGCTTCATGGCCAACTTCTGCCGGTCGCCTTTGTACTGATTCTGCATCGCCTTCATTTCCGGCATGATCTTCTGCATCTTCGCCATGCTGGCGTGCTGTTTGAACACGAAGTGGTGCAGCGCGGCCTTAATCGCGAAGGTCAGCAGGATCACCGCCAAGCCGTAGTTCTGCACCACCGCCGCAATCGCGGTCAGGGTCCAGGTCAGCAATTTCGCCAGCGACTTAAAGAATTTGTAGATGCTGTCGGTGTATTGAATGCGCTGCTCGGCCGGGGTCAGCGATGCGAGATCGGCCTTGGCCATGCTGGTCACGGTGCAGGCCCAACCGATCGACAACGTGCCGCCGGGCAGCACCTGGAATTTGCCGCCGGACGGCGTGGTGATCGCGACCAGGATATTCGCCTGCTTGTACAGGCCGGCCTCGGCTTCGTGTTGGAAGCCGAAGCTGCTGTAGGCGAAGCGCGCGCCGGTGGTGACTGGACTAGCACCGCCGACGGTCTCGTCGCTGACCACCGTGCTGGCCGCGGCGCTGATCATCGGATTGCTGAGCTTCACCTCGCCCGGAGCCCATAACGCCGCAAAAAACCGGCTTTTAAGCGCGACATAATCCGGCGTGGCGTTGGCCGCGAGCACCATGGTCGCACCCGGCGCCGGCAGCGCCTGCGTATCCAGACTGCCCTCAGCACCACCCGAGTGCGTCGCCACCGCCATGAACGGCGCTTCGGACACCGGATCGTCCTGATGGATGCCGCTGAGCGCGCGCAGCAGCGGTGCCAGCTCGGCGGTTTTGTCGCCGCGGTTATGCACCGTCAGGGTCGCCAGCACCGTCGGCCGGGTCGCGTCCATGCGATACACCATGGTGTAGACCAGCCCGGTCTGCGCCTGCCGATCCAAACGCAGCGTCGCGCTGGTCGCGTTGGCACTGACCACCGTCCACGGTCCGTCTTTGTCCGGCTGAATGTTCAGCGCCAAGCCGCCGACCCAGAAGCCGTGCATGTCGTCTTCGCTGTTAAAGCCGTCGAGCACCGGCAGCGGCTGCTGTTTCCGCGTCTTGCGATCCACGCCCTGCTGTTCGCGCCACGCCGGCAGCAACAGCGGATGGCTGCTGAGCAGGCTGAACTTCGCCAGTGACGCGCGGTAGTCCGAGATCTCGACCGTGGCCACGGCATTGCCGATGGTGGTCCGTTTCCAGGTGATGACGGGCACCGGTGTGGGTGCGGGAGCAGCGACCAGCGCAGCCGCAGCGGCCGCGAGCGCAGCTGCTTGGTCCACCACGGGTGCCTGGTCCACCACGGGTGCCTGGTCCACCACGGGCGCACGGTCAGCGACTGGCACCTTTTCCAGAACCGGCGCAGTGACGACTGGTGCACTGACAACTGGCGCACTGACAACTGGCGCCGGATCCTCCGCGCGTAGCGGCAACGCGGCGAGCGCGAACACGGTGAACAGGCAGCAAGTAAAGCGGTGGGCGTTCATAAGCGGGCGGCAGCTTCGAGCGCCGGTCTCGCAGACAATCCATTTCGCCGGGCGCGGATTTTACCGTTGCGGCGCGCGCTTTGCCGAACCTTCGGCAAACCTACCGCAAGCCAAAGTTACCCGGCGTGCGGGATCACTCAGTCGGTTGCGTCACGATTCGGTAGGCAGCTTCACTCTTCGCTGGGCAGCTTCGCCAGGCGCTCGCCCAGTTCCGCGATCATGCCATCCAAGTAGCGCTGTTCCTCAGCATCCAAATTGCCTGCGGTCTTTAAGCGCAGCACGTCCAGCAACTGCACCGTGTAGCGCGCATAATCCGGGTTCGCGCTGCGCTCGCCGGAGAGCGGATTGGGAATCGCACCCACCTGCATCAGGCCCTGACTGGCCAATCCGCTGAGGAAGTTGAGGAAGGTCGCGGCGGGAATAGTCATGTCCGGACTCTCGCGGGTCACGATCGCGGACAAGTCGCGGCGCGCTGATTGCAGCGGCGCGGTGATTGCGAACAGGGCGCTGATTGCGAACCGGGCGCAGGCCGCGACAAGCGCGCATGCATGCGATCCTGTGGGCTTTGTGGCGGTCGGCGCGGCGCGGCGCGTGGGACACGGTGCGGCAGCAGCCACTGCGCGCGGTGACGGCGGTCGGGATCATGCTGGTGGTGTGGGCGCTGATTGGCGGACTGGCGTGGGGACTGCTCGCGTTTTTGGGCCAGCCGCAATACGCGCTGTTTAAGCCGCGTTTGGTCGAAACGTTGCTGGCGCTGTTCGCGTATGCGCTGCTGTTGTTGGTAACGATGTCCGACGTGGTGTTGGTATGGGCAGGTTTGTTCCGCACCCGTGCGGCAGCGTTCGTGGCAACGCTGCCGCTCACCGATCGCGAGCGTTATTGGGCCGCGGCGATTGAGGGC
>JBBROQ010000065.1:0-14411 GCA_038229115.1 Planctomycetota bacterium
CTGGTCGCAGCGGATTTCCCGCTTGGCAGGCCGTTGGCAACCGCGCTGATTTACGGCCTGATCACCGACACCGACGATCTGAAGCGGCATACCAGCAACGCCGACATCCGCGCGTTCGACCTGCTGCACGCACGCGCCGACGCGCACTTTTTATCGCGCTTGGCCAAATCGCAGATTCCGATGGCGATGCTCGACGCGATCGCTTGGGGCATCAGTCATCGCGTGGTCTATGACGACCTGGCACTGATCCATTTCGGCCGCGTGGCTTCAGTCGATACGCTGGTGCAGGTCGCCGATCTGCTGTTGTTTACTTGCAGCATCGCGTGGACGGTTTGCGTGGGCGTGCACGACGACACCTTAGTGCTGATCTTCCGGGGCGACGGGCATCGTCAGGACGTCGGTCGGCGCGCGCGCTTGGCGTTCGCGAAGATCGGTTCGGCCGGCGGTCACCGCACCATGGGTCGAGCCGAAATTCCGCTCGGCACCATGACTCTGGGCGACACTGCCGAACTGGTGGTGAACCATTTGTTCAAGCGCATGGGTCCGGCCCGGCGACGGAAGTTCATTGCCCGCATCAAAGCCAATCTCGACGCGCCGCCGCCGGCCGATCACGAAGAGTTCGACCTGGTGCCCTCATGAACGATGCGCTGACCAACGCGCCCGCTTGGTTGCTGGACTATGTGGGCGCGGTGGTGGTGGTCGATCTCGACGAGCAGTTCCTAGTCCTGGGCACGCTGCGTTCGATCAGCGCCGAGCATCTAGGTTTCACTGACGCCGATCTGCACGACCATCGCGAGAGCAACAGTACCAAGGAGGTCTACGTGATCGAAAGCCGCAGTTTAGGCGTGCGCGTCAACCGCCAACGCTTGGACATTCCTCTCACGCGCATGATCGCGATCAGCCGGCTTGACGACGTGGCGACATGAAACGGCTCGCAATGGTGCTGTTTCTGGTGGTCAGCGTCGCGTGGACCGCAGGCAATGCGGTGGTGGCGATGTCTGCGGCGATGATGTTCCGCGACCTTAGCGACGATGTAGCACGCCTGAACGTTGGGACACTGTTCGGCAAAGCACTATCGCTTTGGAGTACGGTGATCGACGTCAGTCTTTGGCCGTTGTCAGTGCTGCTGCTGGTCAGCTTTGCGTTCGCCAATCGTGGTCGGCGCGTGCTTTTTTTCGCAGTGCTTTTGCTGCTGGCAGCAACTGCGCTCACCCATGGCTTGGCTCGCAACGCCGCCCATCAGACAAATTCATTGCTGGCTGAGCGCCGACAGCACGACAGCGACGATCTTCGCTTAGCGTTCGGTAAAATGCATGAACGCACCCGCAAGCTGATTGAAGCCGAAACCATGATCGCGCTGCTGACCGCGATCGGTGCCGGCGTGGCGTTGGCGCGACGCCCGCGGCCGGGCGTCTGAGCATGCGCAGCGCGCGTTTCGTCGCGGTTTTTTCCGCGATTTTGTTATGCGCCGGCTGCCTGCGCCATGAGGCGCACCTGCCGCCGACGCCGGATCCGGTGCCGGCCTTCGCGCCGCGCAAGGATGGTGCGCAGGTTGGATCGACACCGGCGCAGGCGCTGTCCGCGCCGTGGTCGGCCAGCAGCCCGTTGCCGATCAGCCAGCCGACCAGCGGTTGGTTTCGATCCGAAGACGGTGCGCTCTATCGCGCTGAAATTGTGATCAGCACCGCACGCCCCTGGTGGCAGCGGTTCCCGTGCGACGCCGCGGTCGATTTCTGGCCGACGCCGCACGTGGTGCACACCGACGCGACGCTGGCCTTCGCGCCGGTGTCGGAGCGCACCACGGAGGAGTTGACGGCGGAAGCACGCGCCGCCGGCTTCGCGCGACCGGCTACACCTAAGCCATGACCATGCGACTGTTGTCGACCTGGCTGCTGACGCTGCTGACTCTCGCGTCACTCGCGGCGGTCGACACGCCCACGCGCGAGCAATGGGCGCCGGTTCAGGCCGTACTCACGAAGGATCAGCCAGAGGCCGAATCGCTATTGAGTGCGATCGTGGCGCGTTATCCGCGCTGGGCCGATGGCTATCGCGAACTCGCCCGTCTGCGCCTGAAGCATGCCGATTCGGCCGCGGCAGAGATCAGTGCGCGTCAGGCGCTGACCTTGGCGCCGAACGATGGCGACGCGCAGACGCTGTTGGTGCAGGCGCTTTTGGCCGGAGGCAAACGCGAACCGGCATACGCCGCGGCCGACGCGCCGGGCGATCCGCGCTCACCATGGGCGCATTATTATGCTGGCGATGCAGCGCTGGATGCGGGCGAGCGCGAACACGCCGAGCACCACATCGGTGAAGCGCGCAGACGGAGCGGCAACCGGCCGCCGCCAGAAATATTACTGCTGTCGGCGCGGCTGGCGCTGTGGCGCAGCGACTATGCCGCGGCATTGGAAGCGCTGACGCTGGCGACCGCGAACAAGCCGGATTTCTACGTCGGTTGGTACGAATTGGGTCGCGTACGAGTCTTGCTGGCGCGGCAAGACCCCGCGCATCGCGCGGCGCTGCTGACCGATGCCGAAGGTAATTTCATCACCGTCGTTGCGGCCCGCCCGGACGACGATCGACCGTGGTTGGGTCTGGGCCAGGCGCGGTTGGAACTGGGGCGCGATGAGCTGGTGCGCGGTCAGCGTGATGCGGCGGTGTCGTGGCTGACGCGCGCGATCGAGGCCCTGGGCAACGCGGTCGCGCGCAATCCCGACAATGCCGACGCGCAGCTAGCGCTGGGCACCGCGCAGTTGCAGTTGGATCGCTACGCCGACGCGGCCGAGCATCTTGCGCGCGCGCAGGCGCTCGGCGCGCACAGCCGCGAGCTGCTGTTCAATCTGGCGCTGGCGCTGCAAAACAGCGGCCACGCCGACGCGGCCGGAAGGATCCTGAGCCAGACCGAAGCGGTGTCGCTTGACGAAAAACTGACTTCTGGCGTGAACGCCTTTCAGCGCGGCGATCTGTTGTTGGCGGTGCAGCTGCTGAGCGCCGCGCTGCCGGCGTTGACGACCGACCATGAGCGCACTGGCGCGACTCAACGCTTTATCGGACACGCCTATCGCGCGCTCGCCGCGCGGCAGACCACGCCCGAGGCCACCGATGCTTACCGCGATCTGGCGCGCGATGCGTATCGCAACGCCGGCGAGCTGCGCGATTCCCTCGCGCGCGAACATTACTTGGCCCTGGAATCATCCCGCGATGCGAACCGCGCGATGGCGGCGGCATCGGTTTATCAGGGTTGGCAGCGTTGGTTGTCGCTGTCGGGCTGGCGTGTGGTGCTGGGCAATTACGGCGCGTGGGCCAGCGGTGGCGACGGCGTAGGCGGGCTGTGGCAGCGACATCCGGGCCATGCATGCGCATGGGGCGCGGTGCTGGCGTTGCTGGTGATCGGTCTGATCCGCAGCGGCGTGCGACGACGTCCGGCAGGTATGGCTGTACGCAGCGCGACCCGGCGCAGCACGCGTGATCCGCGTCAGCCCGATCCTTCGCGCGCGATCCGACACCAGCGCCCTGACGCCACCGGCGCGCTCGATCAGCGCGAATGATCGCAACGTCATTGGTGATCGCGGCGGCCGGCAACGGCAGCCGCTTCGGCGGACCGATACCGAAACAACTGCTGCCGTTGGCCGGGCGCGCGGTGCTGCTGCGGTCTTTGGATGCGTTCGTGGGCCTAGTCGATGAAGCGGTGTTGGCGGTCAGCGCTGAGCTGCGCGAGCACATCACGGCGCTGATTGCCGGACACCCGTTGCAAATTCGCTTAGTCGTTGGCGGCACGACGCGGCAGGAATCGGTGTTTGCCGGCGTGCGCGCGGCCCACGGCGCGGTGGTCCTGGTCCATGACGCGGTGCGGCCGTTGGTACCACGCGCGTGCATTAGCGCCTGCCTGAACGCGCTGCGCACGCATCCGGCCGCGGTGGTCGCGATCCCGTGCGCGCACACGGTGAAACGCGCACGCGACGGCGTGGTCGAAACGACAGTTCCGCGCGCTGACCTGTGGCTGGCGCAAACGCCGCAGGGTTTCCAACGCGACTTAGGCTTGGCCGCGTTTGCGCGCGCGGCCGTTGAGGGATGGACGTGCAGCGACGACGCGCAGGTCATGGAGCGCGCCGGCCACGTGGTGGCGATCGTGCCCGGCGACGCGGCGAATCTGAAACTGACTACGCCGGATGATCTGGCCTTGGCACATGCTCTGTGGTCGTTGCGCACCGGTCCGTCCCTGCGCTGAGCGCGTGGACATCCCGGGCTCGGTCGTAGTCTCCCGCCTCGCGCATTTCCGCGCGTTTCTGGAGCGTCTGTGAGCATCACCGCCGATAACGTGCGCCACTTGGCCAAGCTCGCCAACTTGGCCCTGCCTGAGGACGAGCTGGTGCGCATGGCCGGCGAACTGGAAGCAATCGTCGGCTATGTGCAGCAGTTGCAGGATGTCGACACCACCGGCGTCGAAGCGATCGCAAATGTGTCTGGTTTGGCCACGGTCGTGCGGCCGGACGTTGCCGGCGAGATGCTAACGCAGCGCGAAATCCTGGCCTTGGCGCCTGAGCACAACGAAGTCGCGATCCTGGTGCCGAAAGTGGTGGAGCGATGAGCCCGCGTCCGCCAACAGCTTCAGCGATTGAAATTGCGGCCGCCGTCAACGCTGGTCAGTCGGCGCGCGTGGCGGTGGAAGCCGCGCTCGCACGCGCCGAGGCCGATACGCTTAACGCGATCATCCGCGTGCACCGTGCGCGCGCGCTGGCCGCGGCGGATGCGGTGGATACCCGCATAAAAGCAGGCGAATCGCTGCCGCTCGCAGGCGTGCCGATTGCGGTGAAAGACAACGTGTTAGTGCGCGGGATCGAGGCCAATGCGTGCTCGAAAATTTTGAAAGGCTTCGTGTCGCCCTACACCGCGACCGCGGTCGCGCGCTTGGAAGCGGCTGGCGCAATCGTGATCGCCAGCACCAACATGGACGAGTTCGCGATGGGCTCCTCCAACGAAACCAGCGTGTTCGGCCCGGTGAAAAATCCGGTCGATCCCACACGCATTCCCGGCGGTAGTTCGGGCGGCAGCGCGGCCGCGGTCGCGGCAGGAATCGTGCCGGTGGCGCTTGGTTCGGACACCGGCGGTTCGATTCGGCAGCCGGCCGGTTTGTGCGGCGCGGTCGGGTATAAGCCGACGTATGGCTTGGTCAGCCGCTATGGCCTGATCGCGTTCGGGTCGAGCCTGGACCAGATCGGGCCGATCACGTCGACGGTCGCCGATGCTGCGTTGGTCACCTCGATCATGGGCGGCGCCGACGCGCACGACGCCACCTGCGCGCCGCGCACGCATGCCGAGCTGGCCGCGGCCACGGCCTCGCTCTCGCCCTCGTCGGCGCTGCGCGGTTTGAAAATCGGCATCGTGCCGGAACACGCCGAAGGCTTACAGCCCGGCGTGCGCGCGCGTTTGGACGCGGCAAAAACCGCGCTGATCGCGGCTGGCGCACAGTTGGTAGAAGTGCGGCTGCCGCACGAGAAGGCCGCGGTCGCGGTGTACTACGTGCTCGCCACCGGCGAGGCCTCGTCCAACCTGTCGCGCTTCGATGGCGTGCGTTATGGCCATCGCACCGCGAAACCGGAAACGCTCGGCGAACTGTATGCGAAGAGCCGCGGTGAGGGTTTCGGTCGTGAAGTGCGACGGCGCATCATGTTGGGCACCTACGTGCTTTCGACCGGCTATTACGACGCCTATTACAAAAAGGCGCAGCAAGTCCGCCGCCTGATCTGCAACGATTACGCCAACGCTTTTGCGCAATGCGATCTGCTGTTGGGCCCGGTCAGTCCGACCACCGCGTTTAAGCTCGGTGAAAAATTGTCGGACCCATTGCAGATGTACCTGAGCGACATCTTCACCATCGCCACCAATCTGGCCGGCGTGCCGGCGATCAGCGTGCCGTTCGGCGCTGACGCCACCGGCTTACCAGTCGGCCTGCAATTGCAGGCGCCGCAGTGGGCCGATGCGCTGCTGCTGCGCGCGGCCGCGGGCTTGATGGCGTTGTCGGCCTGAACGCCAACTGGCGCTAAAATCGCGGTAGATGCCGCGGTTTTAGCGCGGCGTTACTGGTTCTGACCGGACTTATCTTTTTTGCGCTGCGACCTGGGCCTCGGCGAATCGCCAGGCGGCTTGACCGGGGCACTGCCGTCGCCTGCGGGCGCCGCGTTGGTGGGCGTGGTGTTGGTGGGCGTGGCACCCGCCGGTTTCGCGCCCGGCGCAGCAGGGGCTTTCGACGCCGGCGCTTCCTGTTTGCCGGGGCTGATCACCACCGGGAATTCGTGTCCAGCGTCATCGGCAAAGCGCGCGATGTTGCCGGCGTCGATCGACTTCAAGGTCCAACGGCCGATGCGATCGCCGGGCGACAGACGGCTCGGTTCATCGGACGATCCGGGGGTGCTGGCCATCACCATCGGCTGCTGCGTGTCCGCACCGGTTCCAATCACGAGCCCATGCACCGTGGGCACGTCGGGCCCGCCCGCGACCGCCTTCGGCCACACCATCGGTTTCGGCGGCGTGATCTGCACCGGCGTGGTCGGCTTCCATGGACCCTTCGGACCCTTGCCATGTCCCATTTCATCCACGCGCAGGTTGTACGGCACAAACGGGTTCTGCTCATTCACATAGAAATCGCCGATGAAATCGCCGATCGGCGGCGTATCGGCAGTGATCACCACCACCGGGTCGCCTTTGTAGCGCGGCTCGCCGAACGGATGCGGCTCGACGCCCGAGAGCGCATACCACAGCAACGCGCCGGCCAGCGCGAGCAGGGCAAGGAAGGCACTTAGCGCTTGGAGATTCATGGCCGTGCTGCCGACACGCGATTGGTATTCGCGCTGCTTCCGGGCGCGGCATTTCCAGGTGCGGCCACGGCCAACGGCACGCCGCCCTGCGCCGCGCGTTCTTCCGGTGACAGGAACTGCATGCCCGCGATTTTGAACGTCGCCTGCAGCTGCTGCACGTCGTCGCGCGGCTTGAGATTTTTGCTGGTGATGGTCAAGCCGCGAATGATAAGCGGATAATCGACGGCGCGGTCGTCGTCGGTCTTGGCGAAGCGATGCAGCAGCCACAGAATGTCGCGCTGCGAACCGGTGACGGTGAGTTCGAGCGGATATTCGCGCAGCAGCGGCGGCCGCGTTTTCGCACCGGTGAGCTCGGCTTTGGCGTGCGTGATCTTGAACGACGAGATCTGCGTTTCTTTGTCCAGCACCAGCTCGACTGCCTTCTTCGTCAGCTGCAACATCGTCAACAGATACGCCGCCTCGGCGTCGTCGGGAACTTTCTGATCCGAGCCAAAGCCGAGAAATTCATCGGGATTTTCGCAGCTTCTGGCAATGGCGCGGTCGCCCAATATGCCGCGCACGCTAGTGAACACCTGACGGAACAGATAGCTCGGTTCGTGGGTGTCTTTGGGTACCTGAAACTGCGCCTCGGCGGTGAAGCCCACGCGTTTCTTCAGCTCCTCGATGGTCTCGGCCAGCTTGCGCGTGGCCGCGCGCTGATCTTCCAAACGCTGCGAAAACAAAATGCCCTGATCTTGATGCGGCAGTGCGGCGATAGCGCTGGTTAGCCGCGCTTCGCCACTGCCGTCATCCATCAGCCACCACGTTGCCGCACCCGCGACTACTACCGCACCGGCGAGCACCAGCCACCCGTTGCGGCGTTCCTTTTTGGTGTCGGGCCTCATGGCGCGTTGGAATCCGGCTGGCCGGATGCGGGTAAGGGTTTTGTCGGGGTGGGCTTGGTCGCCTCGGACTTGGCTGGTTCAGGTTTCGCTGCCTCAACCTGCGCCGGCGGCTCGATCGCGGACAGCATCGCGTCAAGCTGCGTCGGCTGGAAATACAGCCGCACTTTCCAGGGAAAATCGCCGTCGAGCTTGGCCTTGCCGGGCTTGACGATGTATTCGAGCACGCGCGCATCGCGGAACAGTTGCGGCTGTCCGGCACCGGGCGACCAGGTGCTGATGGTTTTGTACCAGCGGTCGAAGAACACGCGCAATTGATCATCGATCTGGCTGGCGGCGGGTGCGGAATCGAAGCGCACTTTGCCGCTGATGTCGATCGCACCGCGGTCGATGGTGGTGTCAGACCATTTTGATTTTGCGGTGCCAGCGCCCGCGAGTTTACCGCCGGCGGGTTTCGGGGCGGGGGTCGCAGCTGGCTTGCCGGGGATCGCGCCGGGCGCGATGGCGGCTGCGTCGCCGTCGCTGGCGATGCCCTGGGTCTCGAACGTGGTGACCCACAATTCGTGTGAGTTGACCGCCTCCTCTTTCAGCGCGCGCACCGCGTACAACAGGTCGCGCCCGGCATACATGCGGGCGGCAATGGCGCGCAGATCCTCGCGTAAATCCGCATTATCTTTGTCGACCGCTTCGCCGTCGCGCTTGAAATCAGCGATGCGTTTTTGCTGCGCCTGCACAGCCGCCACCTGCGTATTGTACTGGTTCGCGCGCTGATGGCCGGTCCACACCACCACCACCGCGGCTAACAACACAGCCACGGCGGCGACATACGGCCACACGAAAGTGCTGCGCCACAGTTCGCGCCGCAGGCTGGTTTCCGGGCGTAGATCCAGCGGTACGGCATGCGGCGTGCGCAATGCCGGATCAGCCAGCGCCAGCCCAGCGGCGACCGTCCATTCCCACGGCCGGTCCGGCAGGTGCGCGGGCGCACCGCGGCCGGTCGCCAGATCGACACCTGCGAACGGATCCAGGCGCGTCACCGGCACGCCAAAACGCCGGCCGAAGTACACATCGAGCCCGACCACGCCGCAGCCGGCGCCGGCCAGCCAGACCCGCGTCGGTTGCAATCCGGACTGCTTCAGTTGCCCGCGGAACCAGTGCAGCGTGCTGTAGACCTGCGCGTACAGCGTCTCGGCGGCGCGGGTCAGCTCGGGACCCAGCTGCGCCATTGCCACCTGGATGGTCTGCGCGCCGGGTGCGGCCGCGGCGCTGCCGATTTGCGTGATGCTGGCGATTTGGGTGACGCCGGTGGCGTCGGGCACATCCACCGCACCGTCAACGGCGTGCGGCTCGTGCTCGTCGGCGACGATAAACAATTGCTCGTCGCTATCGGAATCCGAGGCCGGGTCCGCTGCGGTGGCGGGCGCTGCGGACGCAACCGGCTCATCGTCGTCAAGATTCAGCCACACCCCCGACGCGGCGCTGGTCGCTGCCGTTGGTGCAGGCGTCGCAGCGCCCGATGACACCGGCGTCAGGGATTCGCCGGGCGTGTCGAGGTCGGTCAGCCACGAGCCGCTGGAGGCTTCGCCGGTCAGATCAAGTTGCCGCCGCGCAGTGGGCGCGGTGATGGCGCTGGCGATCGCGGCAGCTTCTTGGTCCTGCGCCATCGCGGCAGCAAAACTGACGGCGCCGACGCTGACCTGCCGGCACGCCAGCAAACGATTGTCGCCGATCAGGGTCACGCCGGTCAGCTCAGAGCCGATGTCGATCAGCAGCGCCAATTCAGTCGGCTCCAAGGGCGGCTGCGTCAAGGTCGCGTGATAGGCCGCGGCCGGCGCGTAATGCACCTGCGAGGTTTGGACGCCGAGTTTCGTCAGCGCCGTCAACGTGTCGGTCAACGGCCCCGGCTGCGCCAGGACGCAGCCGTGCGTCATTTCATCGCCGGGGATCGGTACCAACCACGAATCCGCGGCCAGATCGCCGTGATCGTCGAGGTGCTGACTGAGCTCTAAGCGCAACAGCCGGGCCAAGCGATCCGGCGGCAGCGACAGCGTGTTAATGAAGCGCACCAACGTCTGCGCGTCGTTCACCGCCACCGTCACCGGCCCGCGCAGGCGCAACCGCGCGTCGAGTTCGGCCAGCGTGATCGCCAACGGCTTCAGATCGCCGTCTTCGTCATGACGACTGACTTCAGCAAATCCGGCGAGCGTCAGCCGATCACGCCCGACGCGCGTGATGGCGCAGGCGCGGACGTTGCTGTGGCCGATGTCGAGCCCGATGGCGGTGCGCGCCATGAAGCTTACCTGCCGCTCTTCTTCCAGGCCGGGCCGTCGGTCGCGGCTGGCGCGTCGGACGGGCTTGTCGCCGGTGCGGGCGCGCGGCGGGCCTTGGCTTCAGCCGCTTCCTTGGCGTTGATTTCAGCCAGCGCTTCCGGCGGCAGCACGATGCGCGCCGTATCGCGCAGGCGCTGAATATCGGCACCGAGTTTCGCGCCGCCTGGATCGATGATGTGCGCCGCGACCAGGATCACCAGGTTGCGCCGGTCGCTCGCACGGCTGTGGCGCTGGAACAGCGAGCCCAACAGCGGCACGCGAGACACGAAGGGAAGACCGGCCTCGGATTTGATGTCGGCCTCTTGGGTCAATCCGCCAAGGGCCACGGTCTGACCGTTTTGGACATGCAGCGTGGCGGTGAGTTTTCGAGTGGAGATCTGCGGCAAGGTGGTGGAACCGCTGTTGTTTGCCGTGCTACCGGTCGGGCCGATGACCGCTGCGGAAACCAATTGGATCAGGTCAGTGACGGTCGGCTGCACCTGCAATGTGATGATGTCGCTGTTGCGCGCGATCGATGGACGAATAGCCAGGGTGATACCGACCTGCACTTTGTCCTGCTGCGGTACCAGAGACGTTTGCGTCTGGCCGGCCGTGACCACGCCGCCCGTGTTTTGGCTGGCACCCACCGAAACGATCTGGCTCTGATAGCCCTTGGTATAAACGATGTCGCGTTGCAGGGCGATGGTGCCGATGCTGTTGTTGAGCGCGAGGATTTTCGGTTCGGACAGTGTGTCGGCTTTGCCTTTCTGCTCCAAAGCGCGTAGTCGCGCCGAAAGACCTGATCCCAACGCGATGCTGGTCAGCAGGCCGGTGGCTTCCGACGCGACGCCAGGCACTACGTACGAACGCGCGCCGGCACCGATGGTGCCCGGACTGAGGCCAGCAATCGCGCTCGGATCGCCGCGGGCCGCGCCACCAACATCGCCATTGGAGACACCAATGTTGTTGCGCGCATCGATCGCCTGAAAACTCCAGTCGATGCCCAAATCGCGCGCTGCATCTTCGGTGACTTCGATGAAGCGCGTTTCGATCAACACCTGCACATTGTGATAATCGAGCGCCGCCAGCAGCCGCTTCAGTTCGGCGATGGTGGTCGGGGTCGAGCGGACATAGACGGTATTGGATTTACGGTCGACATAGATGCGACATTCAGCCGGCCAGCCGACGATGATGTCGGGAATTTTGTCTAAGAACTTTTCCAAATCGCTTTTCGCACCACCGCCGCCACCAGCTGCGCCGCCAGCCGCAGCCGCGGCGGGGTTGATGTTGCCGCCGGGCGCGCCGGGTGCGCCGCCGGCGCCGGCAGCTCCACCCGCGCCGCCAGCAGTCGCGCCGCCGCCGAGATCCACCGCGCCGGCGACGTCGGTCAGACCGGATTGCAGGCGAATGATTTCGGTGACCAGGACTTCCGAACCGGCCTTGCTAATAAACACCGTGCCGCCGGTATAATTGTACGTCAGGCTCACCAATTTCGCGATGGTGTTAAGCGCAGTTTCGACGCTCTCGTCGACCAACTTAATGGTCAACGTCTCATCGCTGAGGGCACTGTCCAAGATCACATAGTTGATACCGGTGAGCGCAAACAGCGGTTCGATCACTTCGCGCACCTTGGTGCCATTGT
This sequence comes from Planctomycetota bacterium, assembly GCA_038229115.1. Classification (GTDB taxonomy): domain Bacteria; phylum Planctomycetota; class UBA11346; order UBA11346; family UBA11346; genus JBBROQ01. The sequence goes on from JBBROQ010000065.1 coordinate 11,645, forward strand.
AGGTGAGCGTGACTTTTTCCTGCAGGCGATCGCGCACTTTCTGGCGCTCGGCATCCTGCAAATCTTCGTCAAAGATCCACACCGTGCGCAGCAGTTTTGGCTTGTCACGCGGGAACACATTATCGCGGATGACATCGTTGATACCTTCGCCGCGGCGGTATTTCTGTTCCTTCAAAAGTTCTTCGCGTTCGCGTTCAACGACGAACGAGAGGATACGGTATTTCATGCACAATACCGCGCCGTCGTGGGGGTGATCCTTCAGAATCGCGTTGCACAGCTCGACTGCGGTGGCGAAATCTTTTTTCGCGACGTAGTACTCGACGATGTCCAGCCTGCGCTGCACATCGCGGTCGGCCTGAGCCTTCATCTTTTCATAGTCGGGGTCACCGACGATCTGTTCACGGATCTGCGCTTGATCAGCCAACAAGCTGCGGATCTCGTTTTCCTTCGCGCGCACGCGGATCGCCAGCAGCGTGTCGCGCGCCGCGGCGTCCTGCGGATGGTCGGCTACATAGCTTTCAAGTAGTGCGATGGCGTCGGCATTCTTGCCGTTCACGGACAGGGTATTGGCTTCGGCGATGACCGGCGCGGGACTGGCGTCAATGACCACGGCGGGCGCGATGGGCGTCGGCTGCGGCTCAGGTTTGATTTCATCGGCGCCGAAAATCACAGTGGTCAGCGCGATGGCACCCAGCCACACCCGCACAGCAGACATCACGACACGCATGCGCAGCACTCCCAGGAGCTCAGACGAAACCAGCGGACTCGGCGAGTCGACGGAGCATCTACGTGCTGGCAATCGGTTTGTTGCATACGTCACCGTACCTTCGTGCAGGCAGCGCTGTCGAGCCGCGACCTCGGATTGAATCCGCCCGCGCACCCGGAGCGTGCCCGCTCCATCGGAGCCATCATGTCGCAACCCGCCCAGTCTGACGCCACGCCCGCACGCACGCCGTTGTACGACCTCGCGGTCGCTGCTGGTGGTCGGATGATTGATTTCAACGGCTGGGACATGGCGGTGCAATTTAGCGGCATCACCGCCGAGCATCAGGCAGTGCGCACTGGCGTGGGCGTATTCGACCTGGGTCATATGGGCCGGCTGCGCGTTGAAGGCGTCAGCGCGGCGGCGTTTTTGGAGCGGCATGCGTGCCGGCGTGTCGCCGACATGGCGCTCGGCAAAGTCCGCTATGCATTAGTGCTGGCCACCGACGGCACGGTCGAAGATGACATTCTGATTTCGCGCGAAAGCGCGGATGCGTTCCATGTGGTCGTGAATGCCGGCAATCGCGCGAAGATTGTCGAATCGTGGCGCGAGACGTTGTTGCGCGAAGTGCTGCCGAGCGGCGTGACCCTGACCGATGCGTCCGAACGCGAAGCGATGATCGCGGTGCAGGGGCCGCAGGCGTGGGCGCTGCTGACGCGGTTGGGGCTGCCGCCGCTCGATCTGAAACCGTATGCGTTTCGCGATCTGCAATGGAACGGCGCGGCGGTGCGCCTGAGTCGCACTGGTTACACCGGCGAAGACGGCGCCGAGCTGTTCATCCCCAGCGAGCGCGTGGCCGAGCTGTGGCAGGCGGTGATCGCGGCCGGCGCGACGCCGTGCGGATTGGGCGCGCGCGACACGTTGCGCACCGAAGCCGCGATGCCGCTCTATGGCCATGAACTGGATCGCAGCGTCACGCCGATCGAAGCCGGCCTCGCGTTCGCCGTCAATCCGGCCGGCGGTTTTATCGGCGCGGAACGCGTGCTGGCGCAATTGGCCGGCGGCGCCGAGCGCACCTTGATCGGCCTGTGCATGCGCGATCGGCGCGTGCCGCGTCAGGGCTATGCGGTGCTACAGGGCGACGTGACCGTCGGTGCGATCACTAGCGGCACGCTGTCGCCGACGTTGGGTTTGGCGATCGGCATGGCGTATGTACCGAAGGCGCTCGCCGCGATCGGCACTGAACTGCTCGTCGATGTGCGCGGCACGCGCTGCGCCGCCGAGGTGGTGTCGCTGCCGTTTTATAAACGCGCGCGCTGAGCTCGTTAACCGCTGGCTCTTGGCTTTGTTAAGCGCTGGCGCTCAGCCGTTGCCGTCGGGCGCGGGCAACGGGCGTTCTTCATAGGCCGGCACGGCGTCGAGCGGGCGGATGTGGACCGACACCTGCGTCTCGCCGGTAACGATCGCACTGCCGCGCACGCGATAGAACCGGCCGGGCACGACCAGGCCGCCGTCGAGACGAACCGTGGAAAAATCAGCGTTTTCACCGCCGTTCAGGCTGATCGCATAATCGCCGACGCTGAGGTTCGCGATGGTCATGCCGCGATTGGGAAACGCGTCGGGGCGATAATCGACCCGCGCCCACAAGCCCGGCGCGGTCAGTTCCGGGCCGGCGGCGGTGGCGCGCATGGTGGTGGCATCGGGCAACGCGGCTGGATCCAAGCGTGCGGGCGGCAGGTCGCGCAAACGCGGCGTGGGTTCGTCGCCTGCGGTACTGGAAGTGGCGGTCGCGGTCGGCGTCTCAACCCGTTCTGCGCTGCCGCCGGCGGCAGCGCCCGCGCGCAGTTTGCGCTGACCCGCGGCCTGACGCAGCAATTCGTGCGCTTCATCCAGCCGGGCATTGGCTGCGGCGTCGAGGGCCGGCAGCGGCTCGCCGCGATCCATCGCCATGCCGGCAGCAGCGACCGCGCGGGCGAGCGCGGCGCTGGGATTTTTGGCACGCGCGGATCCCGGCGGCAACGGCACGCGCTCGATCATCGGACCGCCCGGTGCGCCGATGCGGAC
>JBBROQ010000066.1:0-14325 GCA_038229115.1 Planctomycetota bacterium
AGATGACGCTGAAACAGCGCTGAAAACCACTGCTTCAGATCAAGCCGCAGGGTTGGTCGGCCAACGTGATGCGCGTCCAATGACCACCGTGAAAAGTTCGCTGCCGCTACGCGCCGACTCCATCGCCGCCGCCGTCGGCACGGTCGCGCCTGAACACGTCGCCTATGGTGCGGCCTTCATCGCCAACCTGCCGCCGGCCGCAGCCAGCGCCGCGCGCGAACCGTATTCCGCGCGCGCGGTCGCACTGGCGCTGACCTTGGGCGCGGATCCCGAGGTGCGCGCACAGCAGCTTGACGCGCTGATGCTGCGTGATCCGGCGTTGGCCGTGCTAGTGCGCGCACAGGCCGAGGCGCTCGCTCCGCTAGGCGCCGGTGCGCGGCTGCCGCTGTTGGATCTGGCCGCGCCAGCGCTGCGGCAACTAAGCGAACGGCAGCGCCTAACGTTTCTTGACCTGGTGGCGTTGAACGCCACGGCGGCCGATCTTGACCTCGACGCCGCGATCAGCGCACGGTTGTTGGGCCGGCTATTGGCGCCAGTCGCCGCACCGGCTGGCAGCGGCGTGGCGTCATTGACGCCACTGCTGCCCGCGGCCGCCGAGCTGTTGTCTGCACTCGCCGTCGCCAGCGGCAACGACAGCCTCACTGCCTTCGCCGCCGGCGTACGTCGGCTGCTTGGCGCCGACGATACGCTGCCGTTCGCCGGAGAGGCAGCGCTTGATGCCCAGCGTCTTGATCGTGCGCTCGACCGGCTCGCCACCGCCGCGCCCGGTGTGAAACGCCGCATCATCACTGCCTGCGCCAGCTGCGTTGCCGCCGATGGCGTGGTCACCCTACGCGAAGCCGAGCTGCTGCGCTTGGCCGCGATCGCTCTTGGCTGTCCGCTGCCACCGTTTCTGGATCGCGCCTAAGCGTCATGCTTTGACAACTACGCAGGGCTTTCGAGAAACCGTTATGCGTACCCATTTTCTTCCCGTGCTGGCCGTACTTATATTCGCTGGCTGTGCGTCTTCGCCACGTCAGGTCGTTTGTGTTCCTGCGGCGCCGATGCCGGCCGCTGCGATCCCTGACCCGTATTGCTATCAGGTGTCTCCCGGCCACCCCCTGATCTTGGAATGGCCGCAGTTGCCGGGCGGCACCCAGGCCGAGGCGCAATATATCGTCCACGACGACACCACCGGAGAAACCTGGGCCATTCCTTGGGGCGCCGCCACGCACGGCAACGGGATGCATGGCCTGGATGGAACCGGTTCTTTTACCGGCATAACTGCCAGCAAACAGCCCGGCCTTACCGTGTGGCTGAAATTGACCTCGGCCATTTCGACCGATCAATTCTCGCTGTTGTATGCCGGGGCATGGCCCGACGCCGCCAAAGATATCGTGACTGGATTTCAGGTATCGCGGCAAGGCGGCCCAGTCCTTTGGCGCCAACCCGCCGGCAGATCGAATCACCATTTTTTCACTTTTTTCCGCCTCGACCCGACGACTATTCAATTCGATCGCATCGGCGAAAAACCGGCGGATTTACCGTAAAACGTTCCGGGCCTCAGCCCCCGATCAGCACCAACATGTTATCGCGATGCACTGCGGCTTTCGGCAGCGCATAGCCAAGCGCGGTCGCGGCGGCGTCCATGCGCTTACCGCAGATCGGCGCGAGTTCGGCCGACGACAAACTGGCTAGGCCACGCGCGATCTCGTCGCCATCTGGCGTGCGGATCGCGACCGTGTCGCCGCGCGCGAAGGTGCCTTCGACGGCAATGATTCCGGCCGGCAACAGACTGCGGCCGCGACCAACCAGCGCCGCGGCGGCGCCGGCATCCACCGTGATGCTGCCGTGCACGCGCCGCGCGACCGCCAGCCAGCGCCGACGACCGTCGATGCGTTCGCCATGGGCGGCGATGTGCGTGCCCAGGTCTTCGTCGGCCAACAGTCGTTCGATGACGTTCGGCGCGCGCGCCAGGGCGATGTGCGTAGCCACGCCGGCGCCGCTGGCCAGGCGCGCGGCGTCGAGTTTTGAGCGCATGCCGCCGCGGCCACGGGCGCTGGCACCACCGGCCGCAGCCAAGTGCTTGGCCGTGATCGCTGGGATCGCAGACAGCCGCTGCGCTGCAGGATTGGTGCGCGGATCGGCGTCGTACACGCCGTCGATGTCGGTCAGCAGCACCAAGCGCTCGGCGCCAAGCTGCGTGGCCACCAGCGCCGACAGCCGATCATTGTCGCCGACCGTGAGTTCCTGCACCGCGACGGTGTCGTTCTCATTGATGACCGGAATTGCGCCGAAGACGAACAGCGCCTCAAAAGTCGCGATCAAGTTCAGCCAACGTTCGCGCACGCTGAAATCATCGTGCGTCAGCAGCACCTGCGCCGCGGTCAGCTTTTGTCCGGCCAGTGCGCTTTGCCAATGCTGCACCAACGCGATCTGCCCAATCGCGGCCAACGCCTGTCGTTCGGGCAGGCCCGGAGGACGTTCCTTCAGACCGAGCGTGGCGACGCCGCCGGCGACCGCGCCGCTGGTGACCAACACCGGCTGCCACTGGTCACGAACCAGCCGCGCGAATTGCGCCGCGATCGACGCCAGAAATGCTGCGTCAATGCGCCCGTGGCTATCGACCAGCGAGTTCGATCCGATCTTCACCACCACGATGCGGCGTTCGACCACGGTCAGGAGTCTCTTTTGGTCATAGGTTTTCGGCGTTTTCAGCTTTGACGGCGGCGGCGCGCAGCGTGCCCCGAAACAGAATGCGGCTGGCGAGTAAGCCCATCTCAAACAGCAACTGCATGGGTATGAACAACGCCAGCAACGAACCGATATCGGACGACGGCGTGATGCAGGCGGCCAGGATCGCATTCGCGAGCACGATGAATTTGCGCGCTTTTGCGAGCTTATCCGGCGTCACCAAACCGACTCTCACCAGCACCATCACCAACCACGGAATGTCCATGATCAGACCCACCGACACGGTCCAGAATACAAAGTCGTCGATGTAATCAGCCAAGCGCAGTTCGTAGGAAACATGATCGCTGGCGGCGGTGAATTGAATCAGGAACGCGTACATGTACGGGAGCCCGACGAAGTAACCGAGCACCCCGCCGGCATAAAAAAAGATCACGCCCAACGGTACGAACATGAACGCCAGCCGCCGCTCGGGCGCGGTCAGACCCACCGACACAAAGCCCCAGATCCCGTACAGCAACAGCGGCACAGTCACGACAATTGCGGCGATCATGCTGACGGTCGCGGCGGTGGTCGCGCTCTCGGCCAGGGTGAATACTTTTAAGGTGATGTTTTTGCCGTCGACGGGCAGCCCCACCTGCTTGGCGGTTGCCGGCCCGATGATCGCGATCGCGCGTTCCAGCGGATAGATCATCAGATCCTTGAGCTTCGCCTGGAACGCGAAGCTGACCATGAACACCAACGCCAGGACCACGATCGGCACGATGATCTTGCGCCGCAGATCGTGCAGATGATCGCCAAGGCTCATCGGCAGATCGATCAGACTGGGGAGCCATTGACCCATCTAAATTGCCGCAATTCCAGATGGAGCGGCTCTCATACTGCGTGCACCGCCGCCGCGAGTTCGCCGGCGCGGCGCGCGACGATGGCGGCGAGGTCCGCATCTGCTCCGTGCTTTTCGATCAAGCGTACTAGGTGACTGCCGACGATTGCGCCGTCGCCATGCCGCGCGGCGTCGGCGGCTTGTTCGGGGGTCGAAATACCGAAGCCGATGCACACCGGCGCGCGCGACACGGCTTTCAGGGCCGCGACCTGCGCGCCCAGATCCGCGGGTAATTCCGCGCGCTCGCCGGTGACGCCCAGTCGGCAGACGTAATACAAAAAACCGCGACTGGTGCGGGCGAGCAGCTTCTTGCGCGCAGTCGGCGTGGTCGGCGCGGCCAAACAGACATTGGCCAAGCCCGCCGCGCGGGTGATGCGCAAGAAGTCGGCGGCTTCTTCGGGCGGCAAATCCAGGGGCAGCACGCCATCAACGCCGGCCGCCACCGCGTCGGCGGCGAAACGTTCCAGGCCGTAGGACAGCACCGGATTGATATAGGTGAAAAACAGCAGCGGCACCTGCGTGCGCGCGCGGATCCGGCGCACCGCGTCGATGACTTTGCCGACCGTCGCGCCGGCCTTCAACGCACGTTCGCAGGCCAGTTGGTTTGCCGGCCCATCGGCCATCGGATCGGAATAGGGAATGCCGAGTTCGATTAGATCGACCCGACGCGTGGGATCGGTGGCCTCGGCCATCGCCACCACCAGCTCGACGGTCGCATCCAGGTGCGGATCACCGGCGCAGATGTAGGCGATGAAGGCTTTTTTACCTGATTTTTTCAGCGTCGAGAACTTTGCGGCGATGCGATTTTTTTTCACATCCGCTTTCGCATTAGTTTTCGCTTTCGCTTTCACGGTCGCGGTCACAGCGCGGTCGCTTCGGAGCGCGCGATCTCGGCCAGATCCTTATCGCCGCGGCCGCTGACATTCACGATCACGATCCCGCCGGCCGGCACGCGCTCGACCACCTGATCCAACACCCCGATGGCGTGGGCACTTTCGAGCGCGGGGATGATGCCTTCGGTCTCGGCCAACAGGTGCACGCCTTTAAGCGCCTGCGCATCGGAACAGCGCAGATATTCCGCGCGTTTTAGATCACGCAGCCATGCGTGTTCGGGTCCGATGGACGCGTAGTCCAAACCCGCGCTGACCGAATGCGTGCCGACCACTTGGCCATCGCCGTCCTGCAGCACGTAACTCGCCATGCCCTGAAAAATGCCAAACGTGCCGCCGTCGAAACGCGCGGCGTGTTCGCCCAACGCGGTGCCACGGCCGCCGGCTTCGACACCCAACAGCTGTACGCCGGCGTCTTTCACAAACGGATGAAACAGGCCGATGGAATTGGAGCCGCCGCCGACGCACGCCACCAACAGATCCGGCAGACGGCCTTCCTTTTTCAGGATCTGTTTGCGCGCCTCGACCCCGATCACGCGCTGGAATTCGCGCACCATCAACGGATACGGATGCGGGCCCAAGGCCGAACCGATGATGTAATGCGTGCTTTCGACGTTCGTCACCCAATCGCGCAAGGCTTCATTCACCGCGTCCTTGAGCGTCTTCGTGCCGCTGTCGACGCCGATGACTTCGGTGCCCAACAGCCGCATGCGGAACACGTTTGGCGCCTGCCGACGCATGTCCTCGACGCCCATGTACACGCGGCATTGCAGGCCCAACAGCGCGCACGCGGTCGCGGTCGCCACGCCGTGCTGACCGGCGCCGGTCTCGGCGATGATGCGTTTTTTACCCAGGCGCAGCGCGAGCAGCGCCTGGCCCAACGCATTGTTGATCTTGTGCGCGCCGGTGTGGCAGAGGTCTTCGCGCTTCAGATAAATTTTGCGGTCGAAACGCGCGCTCAGCCGCTCGGCAAACGTCAGCGGCGTGGGCCGACCAACAAAGTCGCGCAGCAGCTCGTTGAAGCGCGCGTTGAAGGCGCGGTCGCGGCGCGCGCGGGCGAACGCCGCGGTGATTTCGTTCAGCGCCGGCACCAACGTTTCCGGCACATAGCGCCCACCAAAACGGCCGAAGCGGCCGAAGGCATCGGGAACGGTGGCGATGGTGGGAATGGGTGCGGCGGCCATGGCTGATCCTGCGGTCGGGGCAGGATCGCCGGCGAACGGTGGGTGCAAGCTTGCGGCCGGTGCGGCGCGGATTTTTAGCTGCCGCTGTTCGGAATTTTTAGGAAGCGCGTTCCGCTTCGGCCACGCTCAACATACGGCCCTGCTGTGCGTCCCAGACATGCAGGCGCAAACAGGCGCGAATGTCGGTGAGGCTCCACGAAGTGCGACCCGGCTGCTGCAATTCCGGCAGTGCGCGCATCGCTTCTTTGAGCCGGTAAAACGGGATGCGGTGATTCAGGTGATGGACGTGGTGGAAACCGATGTTGCCGGTGAACCAATGCATCAGCGGGCTCATGTCGAACATGCTGGATCCGTGCAACGCCGCGCCGGTATAGGTCCATTCGTCGCGCGTAAACACGCGCATCGCCGGGAAATTGTGCTGGGTATAGAACAGGTACGAACCGATGCCCATCGACACCGCGTTCGGCAGCACCACCGCACACAACGCGATCACCCATCCGAATTGCCACGCCACCAATGCGATCACCGCGGCGTGCCCAAGCACTGCCACCAAACCGCCCCAATGACTGCGCATGTCGCGCTGAAACGGCGCCAGAGCCATGCCGATCATAATGATCGTTACATAACCGATCAGGATGGTCAGTGGATGCCGCGTTACGCGGTATTGTAGACGCGCCGACCACGACAATTTGCGCCACGACACCACATTCAAAATCGGGAATGTACCGATCGCAGAGCCATTCAGTTTGCCGTTGTGCTGATGGTGAAAGTCGTGCGATTCCTGCCACACCGAGCGCACCGAGCCGAGGTAAAAACCGATCGCCGACATCAACAGATACGCCAAACGCGAACGCTTGAACACCGCGCCGTGGAGGGCGTCGTGATAGAAAATGAACAGTCGCACCTGCACCAGCCCAGCGACTAGCCCGGCCAGTACCTGCACCGGCCACCACGGCAGCAGGAATACCGTCGCCAGCAGTGCCGCCAGCACCGCGACGGTTTCCAAAAACAGCCGCCAAGTAGTGAATCGGCACTCGCCTTCGAAGGCGGACGAAGCGCGGATCAGCTCAGGGCCAGTGCGTAGCTCGGACTGTGGCCGTGCCTGCGATGCTTGAACTTCAGTCATTTCAGGCGCAACGGCAGACCGCGCCGTATTGAGGGACGCGACCCGGTCAGACAATCCCCTGACCGCATCCTGCGGGACGAACTGCGACTGCGGAAATGTGGTCGTCGGCATGAACGTGGCGCAGCCTCCGTGAGTTCGTGGAATCCTACCATGAATTTCTGTGTAAGATCGCCACACATTCTGCAACCGTCAGCGTCAGTGTCGGACAGCGCGGGCCTGGGTTGGTGATTACACCGTCAAGCAAGCTGGTTTCACTGCGCTCATGCGCCCAATCGCCACGCTCCTGCTGATCATAATCGCCTGTGCCATACTACGTGCCGCCGAGCCGGCCGCGGCCTTGCCCGATCCATCCGCGTCATTGGCGCCGCGCGACCTGATCACGGCGCTGGCCGCGCTGCGGCAGCCGTATGCCGAGCGCCCTACCGACAGCGACGTCACCGGCCGCATCGCATTGTGCTATGTCGGGCTGTGCTTAAGCGGCTCGGTGCGCGAGCAGGCGGCCTTTGGCCCGTGGTTGGACTACGCGCGCGTGATCGTGAAAGAGCGGCAGGCAGCACGCGGTGGCAAACCACCGCAGTCGTGGGCCGAGGCGAAACCCGAATTGTGGGTGATGTGGTTGGGCGGCGACGCAGTTGCGACGCTGGCCGGGTTGGACGCGTGGCCGGACGCAGCAAAGGATCCGCTTGGCCGCGCGCTGCGTGCGTATGCCAGCGGCGAACGCGGTGAACTCACCACCGACGATGGGCCGTGGGCGCGCATGGCGCTGTTGTGGCTGCGTCAAAACGGGCAGGACGACGAACTGTTTGCGGCGCAAAAGGATCTTCGACTCGACCGCTTGATGGTGGAGTGTTCCCGCCATTTTTTTAACGAGACAGGATTCATTGGCGACGCGGACACGCCGCTGCGGCAGTGGGTGCAGGATGTCGCATGGATGCTGTTGAGTCATGAACTGACCGATGCCTCGGCGCTGCCCCATCTAGAGGCGTTGGCCACAGCTATGCATGTGACCGTTACCGTGCATCAACGCGCAGCGCTTGCACAGCAGATACGTGACGGCGCCCGAAGAGGAGAGGTTGACGATCCGATAGTGTTCGCCACTTGTCTGGAGGCGCTGGAACTTGGACTGGACGCTGGTCACGGCCTCGACGGTCAGCCGCGCACGTTAGTCGCGCTGGGCGATATCGCGCGCTGGTTGGCCGATCGCTCATTGCCAGTGCTATTGATGAACCAGGTCAACCGTTCCTGGCGGAATAAACCCAATAATAGTTTTTCAAACCCGTTAGCTGCGCGCTGCCCCGACTGGCCAGGCTCTGCGCGCATCGCCGTGTGGAGCAACAACCCGGACAAAGTTTCGCCAGATTTGCATGCGCATCTGATTGCGGTGCTGACCGCTGAACTAACGAGTCCGCGACGGATTTCGCCGCGCGCTCTGTTGCCCATATTGGAAGTCGTAGCGAAAGGTCCGCGTGTCGCCGACCTGCCTCGGCTGATAGCCTTACTTGATCAACGCCTGGGCCTGGATGAACCGGCCGTCATCGCGTGGCTGGCCGACCCCTGCGCCGAAGCCGGCAGGTTGTCGCTGCTGGCCCCACGGCTGCGCCATGCGCAGACACGCGCCTATCGCGATCTTTTAGCGTCCTTCTACGCCAGTCGACTGCGCAGTGGTCCACTGCTGCAACTGACCGAGCTGAAACCTACAGCCACCTGGATCGACCCGCTCGTCGATCAATCCGTGTTGCCGTGGCCGCACCTGCAAACATCGGAATATTTTGCCGTGGTGTGGCACGGCTGGCTGAACATTTCGCAGGCTGGTAGCTATCGCTTAGCGACCGAGTCCGACGACGGCTCACAGCTACGCGTGGATGATGGCGAGGCCTTGGACAACAGCGGTTCGCATGGCATGCAGCGACGCGACATCGTCTGCACGCTCACCGCGGGCTGGCACGCCGTAACGTTGGAATTTGAACAAGGGGGCGGTGGCGCAGGCTGTCGACTGCTCTGGTGTCCGCCTGCCCAGAATGAATTCGTCGTAGTGCCGGCTGCGGTCCTGGCGCATGGAGCCGATCACGCGCCCGGACTTAGCGCCAGCGGCTACCGCTTTGCCGATAACAATGCCTATGAACACGCCCGCGTCAGCGCACCGTCGCCGGCATGGGTGGCCGCCGCGACCGACGCGGGTTTCTACCAACTTCACGTCGAGCTCTGCCGGCGCGCCTGGGTGACGAGCAATCCGACCAGTGCGCGGACCTCGGCGTTGATTCTCGCAGCCCGAGCCAAAGCCGGACTTCCGCCATTTCTGCCCGAACTGCGTGATCGCGTATTGAGCGATGTCAGTGGCGAAGTGGCGTTGAGCGTGCTACTGCATTGCGGCAATCCCGATCCCGAGGCTGCAAAAGTGCTAGTCCACTATCTGAATCCCAACTCCTACACCGCCGGGTCGGCGGAGCAGGATCCAGATCATCTGCTGCCGTTAGGTGGCCGTTTGCGGGATTGGCTGTCCACCGAACAGATGGGTTATCGACTTGATCGCTGCGTTCACTTCGGCCTCGCATCGGACTTATTCGCTTGTCTGTCTGCATCCAAACCCGAACAGCAAGTGCCGTTACTGCTCATGGGCGCCTGCGCTTTAGCGTTGGGCGACCTAACCCATGCCCACGAATATTTGGCGGTGTCTACGCAGGACGTCCTGCGGTATCCGATCAGCAAAATTCCTGATATTTCCCGACGTATTCTCGAATGGGCGTTACTCGATCGCATGTTCGCCGGCTACGATCCTGATTTCAAAGCCATGCAGATACTGTTGGAAAAACATCACGCCGCATCGGAAGAAACCCTCGTCGGACGGTGGCTCGCGGGCGAACTGCCGTGGTCCGAAGTGCAAACCGAAGCGAAACAAATTGAGGGCGATCGACTGGATTATTACCGAGGTTTGTACGAGCTAACGCTCGGCCAATTCGACGCCGCCAAAACGCATTTCACCGCGGTGGTTAAAGACCACCCGGAATGGTCCGAAGCCGACACCGCGGCCGGGCTATTGGCGTGGCTGGCGACGCTCACCCCGGAACAACGTGCGGCGTTGCCGAAGGCCAAACCACTGCCCAACGACGCCGCGGCGCCCGCACCGTCGAATTTCTGAGCGCGCGGCGCTGCACGCGCCAACCAACCACTCCGGATATTCCATTCCGCCGCAAAGCTGCTGAGGTGCGCGCATGAATACTCTCGTCCGCGGCCTGCTGATCGTTCTCAGTTGGACCTGCGTCAGCGGGTCCAATCATGCCGCAGAATTACCGGATCCAGCCGCATCATTGGCGCCACGCGATCTGATCGCGGCGCTGGCCGCGTTGCGGCAGCCGTATGCCGAGCGCCCGGCTGACCCAGACGTCACCGAGCGGATCGTGCTGTGTTATGTCGGCCTGTGTCTCAGCGGTTCAGTCCGCGAACTGGCCTCGTTCGGACCGTGGCTGGATTACGCGCGCGTGATTGTGAAAGAACGACAGGCGGCGCGCGGTGGCAAACCACCACATTCGTGGGCCGAGGCCAAAGCAGAATTGTGGGTGACGTGGTTGGGTGGCGATGCGGTCGCGACCCTAGCCGGGTTGGACGCGTGGCCGGACGCCGCAAAGGATCCGCTGGGCCGCGTGCTGCGCGCGTATGCCAGCGGCGAACGCGGTGAACTCAGCCCGGACGATGGCCCGTGGGCGCGCATGGCGCTGCTGTGGCTCAGCGACAATCGCACCAACGGCGACCTGTCGTTTGTTCAGCACTATCCCAAATTGGATCCGCTGATGGTCGAAAGGTCGCGCACCATTGGGACCAGGGCTTGGTGCGCCGGCGAATGCGAACAGCCACTGCGCCAATGGGTGCAGGACGTCGCGTGGATGCTACTGAGCCGCGAACTGACCGACGCCGTGGCGCTGCCCCACCTACAGGCATTGGCCGCGGCGTTGCATGTGTCCGCGACCGATCCTGGACGCGTCGCATTGGCGCAGGCGATTAAGGACGCCACGCGCCAAGCGCAGTTGGTCGACCCGGTGGTGATAGCGACGTGTCTGGAAGCGATCGAGGTTGGTCTGGATGCCAGCCACGGCCTTGATGGTCAGCCGCGCACCTTGGCCGCGCTCGGCGACGTCGCTCGGTGGCTGGCCGATCGTTCGCTGGCCGTGGTGGTCATGGTGATGGACAAAAACAGGTGGGGCTCGGTGAAAGAAAGCTTCGCGGACCCATTGGTGGCGCGTTGCCCCGATTGGCCAGCCTGCGCGCGCATCGCGCTGACCAGCGACCCCGATCTCGACCCACCGGCCGGACATGAGCGACTGGTCGCGGTGCTGACCACCGAGCTGACCAAGCCGCACCGGATATCGCCGCGCGCTGCGCTGCTGTTGCTGCCGATCGTCGTGGAGGGTCCATGCGCCAAAGATTTTCCGCGGCTGATCGGTCTGCTCGATCAACATCTGGGCCTGGATGAACCAGCCGTCCTTGGATGGATGACCGTGCCCACAGCCTGGGCCGGGATGCTGCCATTAATGGCGCCCCGACTGCGTCATGCGCAGACGCGCGCCTATCGCGACCTGTCAGTGACGTTCTACGCCAGTCGTCTGCGCAATGGGCCGCTGCTGAATTTGAAGGATCTGAAACCTGCGGCCACCTGGATCGATCCGATCGTCGATCAAACCACGCTGCCCTGGCCGCACCTGCAAACCTCCGAATATCTGGCCGTGGTTTGGCACGGTTGGCTGAAAGTCGAACGCGCCGGGATCTATCGCTTGGCGACCGAATCCGACGATGGCTCGCAGCTGCGCATCGATGCTGGCGACGCTGTCGATAACAGCGGTTCGCACGGCATGCAGCGGCGCGAGTTGGCCTACGCGCTGACCGCGGGCTGGCACGCCGTGACCTTAGAATTTAAGCAAGGCGGCGGCGGCGCGGGTTGTCGCCTACTGTGGGCTCTGCCGGGCAATCAGGATTTAAGCGTCATCCCGGCCACGGCACTGGCCCACGGCGGGGAACATGCCGCCGGACTGAGCGCCGACGGCTACCGTTTCGCCGATGCCAGCGCCTACGAACACGCGCGCGCACGTGGGCCTTCGCCAGCCTGGCTGGCGGCCGCAAACGACCCCGGTTTCTACCAACTGCACATTGAGGTTTGCCGTCGTGCTTTGATCAACGGCGATCCGACCAGCGCGCGCGCTTCGGCGTTGATTTTGGGTGAACGGGCCAAGGCCGGATTAGCTCCCTATCCACCTGCACTGCGTGACCACGTCGGCACCAATCTGATTGCCCAGGCACCGCTAATGGTGCTGTTTTACTGCGGCAATCCGGATCCCGCCGCAGCGAAAATCATGGTGCAATATTTAGGCGAAGTTGGCCCCAGTGAGGGCGCGTATTATCCAGACGAAGAACATCTGAATGATAACGGTGGTCGCCGTCGTGAAGATCTTTCCTCCCAACAACTCGGCTTTTTGTTAGAGCAATGCATCCACGCCGGGCTGGCAGCCGACCTATTCACGCGCATAGAACACAGGTTTTATGGCTGGGACAAACTGATGATGGGCAGCTGCGCCTTGGCACTTGGCCGCCTACCTGAAGCGCACCGATACTTGGCCGAATCTGCCGACGAAAATGTGATGTCTCACAGCAATTATCGCAGCAACACGTCACGCTACTTGCTGGAGTGGGCACTCCTCGACCGCATGTACGCTGGCCACGATCCCGACGCCAAAAACATCCAGGGTCTGCTGGACCACTATCACGCCACCCCCGAACAAGCGCTCGCCGGACGGTGGCTGAGCGGCGAACTGCCCTGGGCCGAGGTGCAGACCGAAGCCAAGCAGACCGCGAACGGCGAGCGTCTGACGTATTACCGCGGTTTGTACGAGTTGACGGTCGGCCAGTTCGACGCCGCGAAAACGCATTTCACCGGAGTGGTGAAAGACCACCCGGAATGGTCCGAGGCCGACACCGCGGCCGGGCTGTTGGCGTGGCTGGCGACGCTCACTCCAGAACAACGCGCAGCGTTGCCGAAAGCCAAACCGCTGGCCAGCGACACCGCGGCGCCGGCGCAGTCGAACTTCTGAGCGCACGACGCAGCCCTGACCCGCCGACCACGACGGTCATTCCCTCGCACTGCGAAGCCGCTTCAGTGCGCGCATGAATCCTATCGTTCGTGCGTTGTTGATCGTTCTCAGTTGGACCTGCGTCAGTGGGTCCAATCACGCCGCAGAATTGCCGGATACAGCCGCGTCCTTGGCGCCGCGCGATCTGATTGCGGCACTGGCCGCATTGCGGCAGCCGTATGCCGAGCGCCCAACCGATAGCGACATCACCGGGCGGATTGTGCTGTGTTATGTCGGGCTGTGCTTAAGCGGCTCGGTCAACGAACTGGCCAGCTTCGGCCCGTGGCTTGATCATGCGCGCACCCTGGTGAAGGAACGGCTGGCGGCACGCGGTGGCAAACCACCGCAGTCGTGGGCCGAGGCCAAGCCGGAATTATGGGTGGCGTGGTTAGGAGGCGATGCGCAGGCGGCGATGGCCGGCCTGAACGCTTGGCCAGAGGCGGCGAAGGATCCGTTGGGGCGAGCACTCCTCGCCTGTGCGCGGCGTGAACGCGGAGCGTTGACTGACCGCGACGGTCCGTGGGCGCGCATGGCCTTACTGTGGGATGGCGAAGAAGTGCCCGAGGCCGCCAACGATCCGCGGCTGGATCTGCTGCAGGTACACCTCGCGCCGATCGGTCACGGCGGTGGTCCGGTCGCCTGCGAACCATCAGTACGGCAATGGGTGGCGGACGTCGCGTGGATGTTGCGCAGTCGCGAATTGACCGATGCCGTGGCGGTACCGCACCTGCAAGCGCTGGCCGCGGCCCTGGGCGCAGACAAAGAAGAAAAAGATCGCTCGACGCTGGAGCGCGCGATCGAGCACGCTGCGCGGCGCGCGCCGGTCATTGATGTACAGGTGCTGGCGGCGGCTCTTGAAGCGCTCGATGCCGCGCTGGACGGTCCCGGCGGTCTTGATGGAAAAGTACGTACCTTCGTCGGGCTTGGCGATGTCGCGCGGTGGTTGGCTGACCGCTCGGTGCGGGTGCTGTGGTTGGCAATGAGTGAACGTGGGTGGTCAGAAACTGCGGTTAACACGCTGGCCAAACCGTTGGCCGCGCGCTGCCCGGCGTGGCCCGCGACGGCGCGGCTCACCATGGGCGGCGACGTCGCCACCGGTCCAGTCGCCGAGCATGAGCGGTTGGTGGTTCTGCTGACGAATGAATTAACCGCCCCGCATCGGCTCTCACCACGTCGTTCCGCTGCGCTGCTCGCGGTCGTGATGCGCGGGCCACGGGTCGAAGAATCTTCGCGGCTGCTGGCGCTGTTGGATCAGCGCCTTGGCCCGGACGAACCCGCCGTTCTTGGTTGGCTCGGAGAAACCGCGGCAAAACAGCAGCTGCTGACGCTTTTGGCGGCGCGCTTACGTTACGCGGTGGCGAATGGCTACCGCGATTTGGATGCGGTCTGGTATGCCAGCCGGGTCGAACCTGGACCGCTGCTGGACCTCACTGGCTTGACGCCCAACGCCACATGGATC
>JBBROQ010000067.1:0-14185 GCA_038229115.1 Planctomycetota bacterium
CTGAGCATGACTAAGCTCATCAACACCGCCGTGCCGCCGCGCAAAGCGGCGGCGCTCGAACCGCTGGCGAAGGCTCTGGCGCTTTCGTCCGATGAATTCGCACGCGCGTTGGAACTGAGTAAAAGCGCGCCCGCGCCTGCCCGCGCCAGTGCCGACGCCGCGGCGCAGTCGCCGTTGCAGGCTGCCTTGCAGGCGCTGGTCGACGCGCGCGACCTGACCACTAAGGCGTTCGCCGAACTCGCCGATCTCAGCGTCCTGACCGCGACGCGGTTGCTCAAACGCGGCGATCTGCCGGGCCGCGCCACGACGCACGAAAAACTGCGCGCGCTGTTAGGTCTGACCCAAGCCGACTACGACGATTTACTGGAGCGCTCGCGCAGCTTCGCCAACCATGCCGCCGGCCACGACGACCATGACGACGCCCTGCCGGTTAGCCCGGTGTTGGCGCGCGGCAGCACCGGCGCCGGCGGCAGCGGCGATGAACTCGCTGATTTGTTGGAACGGTTGACGCCCCGGCAGCGCGAAGCTTTACGGCTGTTCATTCTCACGCTGATCTGAAGTCGCCCGCGTCATCTGAGCGCAAGACTGTGTGATCTCAGCGCGCTGTGCGAACGGGACACGCGGTGTAGGCTGAAAGCCTCACGAGGTACCCATGGCCAAAGCCGCTGTTCCTGCTCGCACCGTCCACCTGTTGTGCAACGCGCACCTGGATCCGGTGTGGTTGTGGGAATGGGAAGAAGGCGCAGCCGAGGCGCTGTCGACGTTCCGCTGCGCGGCGGATTTCTGCGATGAATTCCCCGGTTTCGTGTTCAACCACAACGAAGCCGTGCTGTACCAGTGGATCGAGGAATACGAACCCACGCTGTTCCGGCGCATCCAAAAATTGGTTAAGCAAGGCCGCTGGAAAATCATCGGTGGCTGGTACCTGCAGCCCGACTGCAACATGCCCTCGGGCGAGTCGTTCGCGCGCCAGGTGCTGATCGGCAAAAGGTATTTCCGCGAAAAATTTGGCGTCGATGTCACCACCGCAATGAACGTCGATCCGTTTGGTCATTCCCGTGGTCTGGCGCAGATTCTCGCGCGCAGCGGTCATCGTGCATATTTGTTCTGTCGGCCGATGAAGGATTGGTTGGACCTGCCCGGCGATGACTTCCGTTGGATCGGTTATGACGGCAGCGAGGTTATCGGCCATCGCACCAATAACTGGTACAATTCGGGCCTGGGCAAAGCCGCGGAAAAAGTGCAGGACTGGCTGAACGATCACGCCAAGGACGACCACGGCATCATTTTGTGGGGCGTCGGCAATCACGGCGGTGGACCCTCGCGCGTGGACCTGCGCGCGTTGGCTGAACTGCAACAGACCGAGCGGAAAAACGATGGCGGCTGGAACATCGTCCATGCCTCGGCCGATGCGTATTTCGACGGTGCGGCCAAGCGCCGCGCGTCGCTGCCGATCGTGGAACGCGACCTGAATCCGTGGGGCGTCGGCTGCTATACTTCGCAGATCCGCATCAAGCAGGGCCATCGCCGGTTGGAAAATGAGCTCTACGCGGTCGAGAAAATGGCCATCGCCGCCAGCGTCCAGAAACTCGCGGTCTATCCCTCAGCCGAGCTATCGACCGCACAGCGCGACCTGCTGTTCTGCGAGTTCCATGACATCCTGCCAGGCTCGTCCATCCAGCCGGTCGAAGACCAGGCCCTGCGCATTTTGGGCCACGGTTTGGAAGAGCTGAACCGCGCCAAAGCGCGCATGTTTTTCGCGCTCGCCAGTGGTCAGGCCAAAGGTGCCGAAGGTGAGATTCCGGTGTTGGTCTACAACCCGCATCCGTACCCGATCGACGCCACCATCGAGGTCGAGTTCCAACTGCAGGATCAGAACTGGTCCGACGCGTGGACCTTGGTCACCGCCTATCAGGGCAAACGCGCGCTGCCGACGCAGGTAGAAAAAGAGCTCAGCAATTTGAGCCTGGATTGGCGCAAACGTGTGCTGTTCCGCGCCCGTTTGGCGCCCAGCCAGATGAACCGCTTTGACTGCAAACTGCACCGCGTGCCCGCGAAACCGGTGCCCGGCCTGCCGATCGACGGCAACGCGCTCAGCTTCAGTGGCGACGGCTTCACGGTCGCGATCGATACCCGCACTGGGCTCATCAGTTCGTGGCAGGTCGCCGGGGTCGAGATGGCCAAGCCCGATTTCGGCGCGGCGTTGGTGATGCAGGACAACGAGGATCCGTGGAGCATGGCGACGCGCAGTTTCCGCACCTTGGCGGGTCGGTTCGCGTTGTTGGATGCCGCGGCCGCCGCGCGTTTCTGCAATGTGAAGCACGCCACGCTGGCGCCGGTGCGGGTGATCGAGGACGGCCCGGTGCGCACCGTTGTCGAAGCGCTATTCGGCTACGAAACCTCGCGCTTGGTGCTGCGCTGGTTCTTGCCCAAACAGGGCGGTGAAATCGGCGTTGAAGTGCGCGTGCACTGGAATGAAAAAGATCGCTTCCTGAAGCTGTCGCTGCCGACGTCGCTAACCAACGCGCATCTGCGCGGGCAAGTCGCTTACGGCACCGACGACCTGCCCAGCAACGGCGACGAAGCCGTGGCGCAGAAATGGGCCGCAGCGGTGAACGCCACCCACGCCGTCACCGCGATCAACGATGGCACCTACGGCTGCGATTTTGCCGACGGCGAATTGCGCCTAAGCCTGCTACGTTCGCCGGCGTATTCCGCGCATCCGATCAACGATCGGCCGATGGTTCCCGACGAGCGCAATACCCCGCGCAGCGATCAGGGCGAACGGCTGTTCCGTTTCTGGTTGAACGCCGGCCCGCTGAAACCGCGGCTGACTGCGATCGATCGCGAAGCCCTGGCCTGCAACGAACGCCCGATGGCGTTGTCGTTCTTCCCCAGCGGCCTGGGCAAAACACCCGCGGCCGGTATTGAACTGAAGGGCGGCAACGTGTTGCTGACGGCCTGTAAACGCGCTGAAAGCGGCAGCGATCTCATCGTGCGCTTGTTCAATCCGACTGCGACTAAACAGGCGACCACCGTGCTGTTCTCGGCCATCGGCCTGACCCATGCAACCGAGCTGGGCCGTTACGAAATCCAGACCCTGCGGGTGAATCCGCGCACGCAGGCGGTGAAAATCGTCGATCTGTTGGAGCGTCCGATGCCGTCGACGCCGGTTAAAAAGTTGGTGAAAAGCACAGCGAAGACCAAGCGAACCTGATCAAATCACCATTATCTCGGCCGCCACATCACGGCCGTAGTGTGGCGTGCGCGCTAGGCACAGCGCACTGACCTGACGCACGCCCACGGCCCGCAGCGCGCCGGCAGCAGCGCTTAGAGTCGCGCCCGTGGTCAGCAAATCGTCGATCAGCAGCACACGCTCCGGCATTGGTTTTTTCAGGGAAAAACGCGCGGCGAACAAGCCCTGCACATTCTCGGCGCGCTGCGTGGGCGACAGGCGGTGCTGCTCGGCGGTCAAGCGCGTCAGGCGCAGCGCGCGGCAAAACGGCACGTGCCAGGTTTGCGCCACGGTCCGCGCCAGCGCCGTGCCCAAATGCGGCCCGTGCCGACGCCCAGGATTCGGCGGCACCGGCACCACGGCGGTGACGCCGATGAACACGACTGGCGCCTTGTCGGGCATCAACGCTGCCGCTGCGCGCACCGCTGCCGGACTGCCGAAGGCTTTGGCGAAGGTGATCAGATCACGCATCGCGCCGTCGTACGCCGCCACCGTCGCCACCCGATCCAGATGCGTCAGCCCCAGATCGTCACAGTGCGGACAGCGTTCATCCGTGCTGCGCTTCGCCCCCGCGCACCACGCACACACATTCGCCCAGGTCAGTACTTCGGCCCGACACGCAGCGCACAGCAACGGCCCCGCCGCTTCATGACAACGTGGACAAACCGCCGGTAAAAGCAGGGACTTTAGCGGTGTAAGAAGCGGTGTAAGAAGCGGCGTGAACAATGATGTGAAGCGTAGTGACGGTGGCCGCATCGTGCGCAACTTCCGCGGCGCGGTCACCGCGCCAAACGCTTAGTTCGCGTCGTCCGGGCGCGCCGCGACGAAGGCGAATTCGCTGATGTTCAGGGCCTGCGCGGTGTCGATGGCCAGCACCACTTTGCGATACGGCGCGTCCTGATCGCCCTTGATTAACAAGCTGCGGAACTGCTTTGCGTCCTTCATGCCTTTGAGCGTGGTGAACAGTTGCCGGTCTGGGATGTAATCCCGGCCGATGGCGAAGCGGCCGTCTTTCGCGATCAGTAGCGTGACCACGTCGGCTTTGGTGCGTACTTCGGCGTGCGCGGCTTTTGGCAGCGTGACCTTGAACAGGCCGTCTTCCTCGAAGGTGGTGGCGATGATCAAAAACAGCAGCAGGCAGAACACACAGTCGAGCATCGGGGTGAGGTCGATGCGGTCATCGAGCTCATCGCTCATCTCATCGGCGACGCTGGCCATGGCGGGCCTAACGCTTGCCGGCGGTGTCGAGTTCGGCGACCGCACGCGAATAGGCCAAGTTCATGCGCCCGATCGCGGCGTCGGCGAGTTCGGCCACGCCGTTGATCTTGGCCAAGAAATAGCGGCCGGCGACGATCGCAGGCACGGCGATGATGATGCCGCCGGCGGTGCCGAAGAGCGCCACGCCGATGGCGCGCGCGAGCTGGGCTTTGTCGGCGCCGCCTTCAGCGCCCATCTGTCCGAAAGAAATGATGATACCGATGACGGTGGCGAAGAGGCCAAGCAGCGGCGAAATCACGCCCATGGTAGCGATCGCCGGCAGGCGGCGTTTGAGCGGTCGAATGGCGCGCGTGGTCGCGGTGACCATGGCTTCTTGCAGGCCGACGCCGCCCAGGCTGAACTCGTGCAATGCAGTGCCCCAGGCGCGGCCGATCACGGTGTCGCTTTCTTCGGCGGCGGACTGCGCCGCAGCCAAGTCAGCCTCGCCCATGTGCTCGACCACCGCGTCGATCATGGCCTGATCGAGCAGCGTCTTTGAGCGCAGCGCGCGCGCGCGCTCGAACACGCTGGCGAGCATCAGGAACGACACCAACCACAGCGGGATCATCGGCCAGTGGAACAGACCTTCGCTGACGATGTCGACCTTGGCGGCTTTTGCTGGAGCGGCAGCGACCGCAGAATCGGTGGCCGTGGTGGCGGCCGCGGCCGTGTCATCAGCGGCGTGCGCTAGGGCAACGAACAACAGCAGGCACAGAATCGGCGCACACAGCTGGCGGAACGAGAGAGGCATGAAGGCTCCAGGGGAAAAGCGGCGGAAGTAACGGTGAAACGCGCAGTTCAGCGCGATGTGACCACGTTGTAACGCGGGGTCATCCCTGGAGCTACCGGGTGGTTACCACCATTGGGTAGCCCACTTCGATAGTTGTTTTGGTGGTGCGGTCAGCTTCGCCATAGGCGCCGCGGGCGTCGACATAGTTGAACGCGATCACATCACCGCCGCGTACCCCGATGGTGTTGGCGGCGAACGGCAACAGGTAGCTCTGCGTATCAAGCGAGGCACGGAACACGCCGGTGTTTGGGCCGGTTTCGACCATGGTCACGTACAGCGCCGGCTGGCTGCTGCCCGTCACGCTCACTTGGCCTAAAACCTTGTCGACCACATACGGGCTGAGATTCATGTCGGCGTCGCTGACCTCGACTTGTACCGGATCACCCGGCGCGACGAACGCGGGCGCGTTCTCGGCGCGCTGATTTAGCGCGGTGATTTTCGCCTGCGCGTCGGAACCCAGCAGCTGCATGTCGCCCCAGGTGTCAGGCTTTTTCCAGGTGTCGATCACCTTTGAGGCGGACGATTGACGCTGCAGCGCGTACATCGCTTCAGGGTTGGTCTTCCAATCGCGCAAGCCGCGATTCACCGACACGTTGAAGGCGACGAAATCGCCTGGCAGCAACTTGCGCTTGGCCAGCGCGATGCGCGGCACGAACGCCTCAGCGGTATAGCCATTAGCATCACGCTTGGCCGCGGCCCGACCGTCCTCGCGCCACTGCACGGAATGTACCGGAATGCCGCGCATGTCGTGGCCAAACTCGCCGACGGTTTTTTTCAAGTCGCCCTGAAAGCCGAAAGGATCAAGACAGATCTGCTGGGCGAACTTGTCACTCTGCATGCTGCCTTTGCGGCTATTGTCGACATCGATGAACAGCTCTAGGCAGTCGCCGGAGTAAGGTTGTTCCGGGCAGCCGATGATGTCGGCCGGATCCATGTCGATGCGCCAGGCGAAATACAGACCTTCGGGCGCCCAGCGCATGAACACCTGCGGGCCTTCTTTGCCGTCCTTTTCAACCTGACGGACGTTGTAGGGGGTCGACAACGGCTGCGTCAGCGGGCCCCAATCGGATAGGTCGCCGTCGATGGTCAGCGGCTTCAGCTGCATTGGCGCTGCGCCAAAGGCGGGCGAGCTGAAGCTTGGTTTGGACACCGCGCGCGCTCTGTTGGCGGTTGGCTTCGCTGCCGGTTTGGCCTCGCCGGCGCTGGGAACGAACACGATCTTCGCGCCGTCACTGCCGGTGGCGCGCGAGTGCGAGCCGTTGCCTTCGGCCTTGGCACCGGCACCGGCGGCAGAGCCGTAGAAATTATTGGGATTCGCGCGTTCGCGCAGGTCCTTCACGAAGGTTTCGTAAGCGTCGCGATTGAAGTCGGCCTGTTCGCGCACCGTGGTGCTGTTGCGGCCGAGTGCGGCCACTCGGACTCCGGCGCGGATTCTGCTGCCGGGGCCATTGCCCGCGCCATTTCCTTCACCATTGCCCATGCCGCTGCTGGCGCCGCTGGCGCCGTTGCCTTCGACGCTGCCCGCTGCGGAGCTGCTTTCGGGTCCCGAGCTGTCGCCACCTTTGAGTGCGGCCGAGGACAGCGCGCCGACGCCGTTGGCAGTGCGCGCGGCGGCGTCGGCGTTCTTGTCGCCCAGGGTCGCACTAAGCTTGTCCTTCAGCGCCGACAACTGCGCCATCGCGCCGCCGGCGGCTGACTGGCCGAGCGCTTGCTTGAGGCCGTTGCCATCGGCTTTGCCGCCGGCAGCGCTAGCGGCATCACCGGCCTTGGCACTGATGGTGGCCGAGGCGCCGGAGGCCATTGCGTCCACGGCCTTGCCGGCGGCCGCGCTGCCGACCGCATCGGTCAACGACGATGCTGACGATTGCGCCTTGGCGGCGGCCGCGGCAGCGCTTTTCAGATCTTTGCCGGCGGCGGCGACGGCCGCGCTTAGGTCGGCCGCGGACTTGGCGGCGGCGGCCAAGTTGCTGGCGGCGTCGGCGGCGGCGCCGTGTTCCAGATTGGCCTTTGCGGTTTCGGCGGCGCGCTGGGCGTTGCCGTTGCTGGCTTGGCTGCGGGCGTTGTTGCGGCTGTCGGCGCCGGCCGAGGTGGTTTTCGCGGCCTGGTCAAGCGCGGCGACGGCGGCGGCGGCGGCCTGCGCCACAGCGGCGCTGGCGACGGCCTGTTTGGTGGCGGCATCGGCGATGCTGATGTCACGTGTGCTACCGGTGGCGTGGGCGGCATCAGCGACCTGCTTGCCGACTTTTTCTTGCTGCTTGCCGGCGTCAGCGATGGCAGCCGCGGCACTGTTCACGGCGGCCGCGGCGGCGGCGATGGCGGCCGGGTCGGCGGTACCCTGCGCTTCACGCGCGGGGGCCAACGCGGATTGCGCAGTAGCCGGCGTGGTGGCCATGGCCTTGGTCAGTTGGGATTTGATGTCGGCCGCCAGTTTGGCGGTGTCGACGGCGGGTAGACCCTGAGCCTTGGCGCTTTCAGCCGCGGCTTTGGCCAGGGCGTCGGCGGCGGCGGGCACGGCCTTTTCAGTAACGGCGGCGTTGATCGCTGGCTGGACGTCGTCGATGGCCTTGTTCAGGGCGGCATCGGTGGCGGCGCGCTTGGCGGCATCGGTTTTGGCAGCATCCGCGGGCTTCACCTGCTCATTGGCGGTTTTGGCCAAATCCTTTTTCACTGGTTCGGCGGCGCGGTTGGTCAGTTCCCTTTCCACCGCGGCGGTCAGATCCGGAGCAGCTTTGTCGCGAACGAATTTGGCGATGTCTTCGGCCAGGGCATCGGACTTCACGTCGTCGATGCGGTCGCGAACTTCGGTGAGGGCGGCTTCTTTTAATTTCTCGGCCAGGGCCTGACGGTCGGCTTCGTCGCGTTCGCTTAGCGGTTTCGCGTTCTCGGCCTTCATCAGTTCGGCGTCGAGCTTGTTGTCGGCGATCTTCGCCAAGGTTTCGGCCAGTGCGGGATCGGGCACCTGTTCCCGGATCGCAGTCTGTAATTCCTGTCGGACCTGTTCGGTCAGCAGCTCACGCTCGGCCTTTTTCTGTTCTTCCTCGGTGCGCTCGGCTTCCTTGTGTTCCATCGTGGTGACGTCTTCCATCACCAGCTTTTCTTGCTGCCGCACCGTCGATTCCTGATGCGAGACCAGGGCGATGATCAGCGCTACTGCGCCGCCATGGACCAGGGCCGAGGTGGCCAAATGGGGAAGCAGTGAGGTCTTGGTCGTCATGGGAAGCTCCGGTGCAGAACGAGGCAGGTCAAAAGCTGTGACATCAAAAGCGGACAGTGCTGGAAAAGGCGATGGTGGTGTGTCGATAAGCGCCTTGTCGGTCTTCGTAGATGCCAACGACGCCAAAGGCTAGGCGCTGGGTCGCCTGCCAGGTTAGCCCGGCGGAAACGTCGCTGACTTTGGCGATGCCCAACTGTGGGTCGTTTTCGCGACCGTAACCGGCGCGCACCTCTGGCTTCCAGTCGCCCCAGCCGAGCCATGCCGCGCGTGCGACCACGGCATTCACCGCGCTGGTGCGGTCGCTGCTGTGATCACTGACCGTGTAGCGGTCGCTTAGGCCGAGGTCGAGGCTCTGCGCGGTGAACGTCACGCCCGGCGCCCAGGTGGTCAGGCGCTGATCGGCGTAATGGCGTTGATAGACGAACAGTTCGGGCGTGAACGCGGCCACGGCATAGGTCGCGCCGACGGCGGCTTCCCAGCGCGGCAGGAAATGGGCATTCGGCGTGGTCGCGGCGCGTGCCAGCACGGTCAGCGCGGCGGTCGCGTGCCACGCCGCCGTCAGGTTGAAACGGGTATCGTTGACCGTGAAGCGATGCTCACGCTCCATGCCACCACCGAGCGTGAGGTGATCGTCCACGCGCCAGCCGATTTGCGCAAACGCCGCATATTCACCGTCTCGCCCGGGGACGCTGCCACCGCCGGGCGAATGGTATTGGTCAAGCTGTCCACCTACGTCCACGCGTCCGCGTGGCGGCGGCTCGGCGCGCTTGATCTTTTTAGCTAACGCCGCGTCACCCGGCGCGATGGCCTGCGCGCGCGCATAGAACGCCTGCGCCACCGTGCGCTCGCCCCGGGCCAGCGCTACATCGCCGGCGAGGGTCAGCGCGTCGACATCGGTCGGCGTTATGCGCAACGCCGCGTCGAGATCCGCCGTCGCCGCGGTCAGATCGCCCTGCCAGTACCGCACCCGCGCCCGGCCGACTAAGGCGCGATGATCGCCGGGTGCCGGCGCGTCGGCGATCAGGGCGCTCCAGGTTGCGATGGCGTCGGCATAGCGCTTGGTCCATCCTTGCAGCGTCGCCAGTTCATAGCGCGCACGGCGATCGCGCGGAGTGGCCGCGACCACCGCGGCGAAAGCGTCGCGGGCTTGAGCGAGCCGGCCGTATTGCTTGAGCGCCAGGGCCTCATCGAAGGTCGCTGCATTGATGCAGATCGCCGGCACGGTGAGCAGACCCACCAGCAGAGACGGCAGCAATATCGTGGATTTCATCGGTCGCTCAGCGTGGTGGTTCAATGGCAGAAGGCGGTGCGGTGCGGCGCGAGCGGAGCGCTGCGGCGTCCAATCGCTGGCGCCGCGCAGGTGATCGTACCAGCCCAACAACGCGCCGAGTTGGCGCAGCAGTTGGAATCCGAACGGCTCGGTCAACGATGCGGCCAACGTATGTATCCATAGCGATGGCGGGCGCGGCAGCGCAAGCCAGCGGTGATAAAGTACTACGCCAATGCTGTGGCAAGTGGCGTCGAATAGGAATTTCAGCGCCAGCAGGCACAGGATCAGCGCATCCAGATGCCGGCCGCCGATCAGGAATCCAAGCAGCACCGCCAACGCCAGCAGCCCGTACACCGGCAGCAGCAGATCGACGGTCTTCAGGCGCAGATGTACGCGTCCCAGATGCCCCAGGCGGCGCGCGCCAATCAGGTCGCGATGCCGGAACATGGTGCCGATGAAGCCCGCGAACCAACGGCGGCGCTGACGCAGAAACATCGCCATCGTGCCCGGCGCATCGGTGAGCGCGCGCGCGCGCGCGACCAGCACCACCCGCAACCGGCGGCCCTCGTCGGCGGCGGCACGATGCAGGCGGAACAGCAGTTCATAGTCCTCGACCTTGCTGTCGGGATCGAAGCCCCCGACCTGCATCAGGCGTTCGCGGCGATACGCCGCGAACGCGCCGGAGACCAGGATCAGGCAATCGGCGTGCATCCACGCCAGCCGCCACAGGAAACTGCGCAGATATTCGAAATGCTGGTAAAAACCAAGGATTTTACCGCTGTACCCGGATTCCGGTGCGCAGTAAGGCGTTAGCACGCCGCAGCCGACGTCTACGCTGTCATCGGCAAATGCCGCGCGCAGCGCCGCGAGCGCCTGCGGTTCCAACACCGTGTCGGCGTCGATCGTCACCACCACATCCTGATCCAAGAATGTGAGCGCATGATTGAGAGCGCGTGCTTTGCCGGTGTTGCTCTGCACCACCACCGTCAGCGCCGGAATCGTCGTCGAACGCCACTTCGCCGCACCGTCAACGCGCAGCTCGTAACGCTCACGCAGCCAATCCGCACTGCCGTCGGTTGAACCATCATCGACGATCAGAATGCGCTCGGCCGGATCGCTCTGCGTCCGCAACGCGTCGATGGTCGCGGCCAGCACGGCGCGCTCGTTGCGGGCCGCGATTACCACCGCGAGGGAGGGTCGTGCGCCAGTGCTTGTAATGATCACACGGTGACGGCCGACCGCACGCCAACTGCTCAGCAGCATGTACAAAAGCAGGCCGCTGTCGTAGGCGATATACGTCACGCCGATCGCCCATACCCACGGTCCCTGGGCAAAAAAACTGAGCGCCAGCGTGCCAATGAGCGTGACTGCAACGAACGTCAACAACGCTGAAAATTGCCAATGATTCGATCGTATCATCGGTGCTCACGCTGTGTGCGCTGCGCTGATAGCCGTAGCAGATTTGTCAGTCGGAATCCACGCATCGGTGGCACATTCCTAACCACGAGATCCGGGCAACCGTCAGTCTGCTGTTTCGCTGCTTTCTCAATACGGGTCTCGTCCATCACGCTTCCTGCTTCGCTTTTCTTTTGGCCCTTTTTGTTGAGGAGGTTTGCCCATGCCTGCGCCCGCCATCACCGCCATCGCTGTGACCATCCAAGGCAAGGTGGCTGACAATGTCACCGCGTTGACTGCTAATGGCGCGTCGGTGCCGATCGGTGCCGACCACAGTTATTCGGTCGAGATCCAGGCGACGGTCGACAACTCAGTGGTGCTGACCACGACCATGCTCGATGGCTCGCAACTGGTGCGCACGGTCCTGTTGAAACCGACGCTGCCGGTCACGGCCGCAGGATGAACACCATGGCAACCAGTGCTGAGCTAACCGTCTCCTCGTCTACATCGACGGCTTCACTGCCCACTGCGCCGTCCCTGCCGCTGGTGCCGTTGCTGGCGGTCGCGGTGCCCGCGGTGTTGGCCGCCGGCTGCACGCTGCCGCTGCAAAAAAAGAAGAAATCTGCGGATAATGCGTTGCCCAACACCATCACCAGCGTGGTGGTGCGGCCGGTGTCCGCGGCGGCCACGTCGGTCGCGGTCAACGGCAGCGCCGGCACCCCGGGTGTCGGTTTTGCGCTCGATGGAACCACCTTGCCGCGGGATCCGGGCGCCGGTGCGGGCAGCCAGGGCTACAGCTTCAGCGTCACCGCAACATCTGCCGGCGGCACCAGCAGCGGTGGCGTGACCATGACCATCAACCCCGCGGTCAGTGCGGTCGCTAACGCGGGCGGCGCAGCCTACAAAGCCGCACGGCATCTAACTGAGCGCACCGGCATCGGTGCGACTGCTGACGAGATCATGCGCGCGCTAGGCCTGGGCAACGCGGCCACCGTCGATCGGTTATTGGCCGAGGCGCGTACCGAGGGCGTGCAGGCGCCACCAGCCTGGATCAACGAAACCATCCTGACGTATCCGGAGATCAAGGCGTTAAGCACCGATGCGCAGACCTTGTTAGACAAGACCAAGGGCAAGCGTATCGAGGAACTGCAACACTGGTGGCTGCGTGAAATCATAGTGACCAGCAGCCCACTGACCGAGCGCATGGTGCTATTCTGGCACAATCATTTTGTTACGGCGATCTACGACATTTCCGAGCCAGCGGTGACGTGGCGATACTTGGTCACGCTCCGGCGCTATGCGCTTGGCAATTTCCGCGATTTTTTGCACGCCATTGCCAAAGACGTGGCGATGGTCGAGTTCCTGGATTCGTCCAGCAATGTGAAGGGCAAGCCGAATGAAAACTTCGCTCGAGAAGTCATGGAGCTGTTCACGCTTGGCGAAGGCCGCGATTATACCGAACTGGACGTGGTCGAACTCGCACGTGCCTTTACCGGCTTTAGCGAAAGCGACCGCAAAGAATTCCTCTACAAAGCCGACAAGCATGACACCGGTAGCAAAAACATTTTCGGTCAGACCGGCAATTTCGATGGTGATCAGGCGCTTGATCTGATTCTCGCCAAGCCGCGCTGCGCCGAATACATCGTTGAAAAATTGTGGGCGGAATTCATCGGCACCACGCCGGACACGGCCGAAGTCACGCGCTTGGCCGCGATTTTCCGTGCGAATTATGAATTGAAACCGCTGCTGCGGGCGTTGTTCACCTCGACATTCTTCACCGATCCGGCGCGTCAGGGCATGATGCTGAAAGCGCCAATGGAATTGTTTCCGGCCGTCTATCGGCAGCTGGGCGCGCCCCCGGACAATTTTGATAGTCTTAACTATTACTGTTCGGCCAGCGGTCAGAACCCGTTGCAGCCGCCGAATGTGAAGGGTTGGCCGGGTGGTTTGCGTTGGATCAATGCGCAGACTTTTCTGCAACGTCGTACGGTGTTGGGCTGGATGGCATGGGAGCTACGCGACAACGTGCCGGCGAACCTCGCTGATTCGTTGGTCGCGCTGATGTTGGCCACCGATCCGGTGGTGGCGCAGCCAAGTACCGGCAGCCAGTTCGATAAGCTGAAGGCGTTATTCACCGACCCTGCCTTCCATCTGAAATAACTTTCCAGCGGAAACCAAAGGAGCACCTACGTGGCCATCCATCTTTCGCGGCGCGAGCTGCTGCGTGCGGCCTGTGCCGCCGGCGTCACTTTCCTGGCCCCGTCGCTGTTCGCCGCCGGCACCAGCGATCCGACCACTTGGGACCGCATCTTGGTACTGGTCGAACTGTCGGGCGGCAATGACGGTCTAAACACGGTGGTGCCCTACACCGATTCGACCTATTACGCGAAGCGCCCTAACATCAGCATCGCAGCGAATACGGTGTTGCCGCTTTCACCTGACTTTGGCTTCAATCCCAATCTCGACAAATTGATGCCGGCGTGGGCCGCAAATGATTTGGCCGTGGTGCTGGGCGTTGGCTATCCGAATCCGAATTTGTCGCACTTCCGCGGCATCGACATCTGGAACACCGGCTCGGCCTCGAATGTGCAGTTGACCGATGGATGGGCGCGGCGGCTGATGGCGCCGGCGACCGTGCCAAGCGATCTGACGGCGCATGGCGTACTGTTGGCACATACCGATTCGAATCCGCTGCAGGGCGCGGGTGTGCGCCAGCTCGCGCTCAGTTCGCCGGCGGATTTTATCAGCAATACTAATGGCATGCCGGATGCGCCGGCTGCTACCGGTAATCCGGCCTTAAACCAAGTGCTGACGACCCAACATGACGTATTCGGCGCCGCGGCTGAATTCAAAGCCAAGCTGACCACACCGCCAACCTTCAACACCACCTTCCGTACCGCCGACATCGCCAAGCAGGCTCAATACGTGGCGCAAATGATCGCTGCGGGCGTGAAGATTCCGATTTATAAAATGGAACTGGGTGGGTTCGACAATCATTCAAACCAGCGCGATAATCAATCAACC
>JBBROQ010000068.1:0-13989 GCA_038229115.1 Planctomycetota bacterium
CTAGAGCTCCATCCGAAGGCGCTGCTGGGGGTGGGTTATGACAGTAATCCGCTGCAAAAATCCTCGGGCGCGAAAAAGGATTGGTTCCAACTTTGGCAGCTGGGCCTGGAATCTCGGCTGCGCCTGACCCCGGCCGATCGCATCGAAGCCGAGTTCGACATCTTCGGCCGCAATTACGCCCAAGCTGACTCGCGCGACATCGTCGGCGGTTTGGTCGACCTCCGCGTCCGACATCAAACCACGACCGCAAAATGGTATGTCAGCGGCGGCTGGGAACGCGGCGACGATCCGCTGATTGAAACCGGGCGCGCGGTGAAACAGGACCATTTCAACGCCTACGGCGAAGGCGTGTATTTCGGAAACCGCACCCAGGCCGGCGTCGGCGTTCAGGGGGAACGCATCGTGTATCTGGAGGACGGCGCCACGTTCACGGCGGACGAACGCAATCGCAACCGCGCCGACCTGATTGTGTTTGGCAACCGCGAATCTGGCTCGGAAACTAGCCTCGGCCTGCGCGGCAACCTGTTCACCACCCGCTATGACAAGGTCGATGGCCGCTATCAGAACAGCGTCGGCGCGCGCCTCGTCGCGACCGGCGAACTTGGCATCGAGCAACGGCTGAAGCTCAGCGGGAAACTGGGCCTGGAAACGCGCCACTACGAAAACGACTTCGCGCAGGATCCGGCCTACAACGATCAACAAGTGACCTCGCCAGTCGGCAGCGCCGAACTGGCGTGGGCCTACGAACAGGGCAGCGAACTCAACGCCACTGTGCGGTATTTCCTGGCCGAAAGCGACTCCAGCAACTACGTGAAAGTCGGCGAATTGACCCTGGGCGCGGCCCACTTGCTGCCGTCCTTGGTAACGCTGTTCGGCGATGTCGACCTGATCAACGTGCGCCACAGCGGCGCCCCCGCCGGTGCCAGCGTCACCGGGCGCAATACCACCGCGCTTACCGGCGGTGCCAGCTACCAATTCCGCGACGGCATCGCCACCCGCCTGCGCGCACGCTGGCGACATCAGTCAGGCAGCAGCACCGAACAATATTCAGAGACGCTGTTGGCCTGGGATCTCGCGTTCGCGTTCTGAGGCTTTCGTCCGCAGTAGATGGACGGCGGATGGACTGAAGGAACGACGCGGAAACGACTTCTCCTTAGCATGACGTAATCTGTCGTCTCCGGTTTGCCGGTTCTCCAAGTCGATTCCTGCTGTGTTTGAGCGTTATTTCTTCGCTGCGCGGCGCTGCGCGAATAGCCAAGTCCACATGGCAGGATCTTGATACGTGCGCGTCCACGCGTCGTGTCCGCCATTGGCGTACAGCGTCAGATTGAGGACGTTCTTCGGTTCGGCCTTCGCGCCTTCGCTCCATGCCCACTCGCCCGGCGGCACCACGGTAGCGGTGGCGACCGCAGGCCGTTCACCGCTGGCACCGGGATAATTCAACAACACGTCGGGTACCTGCCGCTGCGGCAGACTGGCGCCGGCGATGCCGTTCATCCAACGCAGGGAATGGCTCTTCGGCACCACATCGTCGTCGAAACTGTGGAATGCCCACACCGGCAGGCCCAATAAATTCTTCGCTGCCAGCGGATGCGTCGGATCATTTTCCTGCCACAGGCCACACACCGGCACGATCGCGGCCAAGCGCTCGGCATGCACATTTGCATAGTCCCAGGTCGCCTTCCCGCCGGCACTGAAACCTGTCAGGTACATCCGGCTGATATCAATGCGATATGCGCCCAGCGCGTACGTAATGAAAGCATCGACGGTGCCGGTGCCGAACCATTTTTCCGCCTGCGGCGACAAGATCACCGCGGGGAAGTCGGTGCCGCTGGCGCATTCACGTTGCGGGCCGATGTCGGCATTCTTGCTGAGCTCGGTAGTGCCGTTGCCCTGACGCCCGGCGCCGTGCAGGAACACCACCAACGGCCAACGCTTCGTGGTCTGCGGCGCCTGCGCAGCCGCATAGCCCGCAGGCAAATATTCGAAGTAGCCAAAGCGTGCGGCGGTGTCGCCCTGGTGCCGCTCAATGAGCGTGCCGTCGAGCGCCGACAGACGAGCTGTGGTAAGCAGGCCCAACAGCAACCAGAAAAGCATTTTCATGTCAGCTCCTCGGCCTGCGCCTGCAGCGTCTGCCAACGCGCCAGCGTCAGCGGCGAATCCGCGGCGAACGTATCCGCGATCAGCCGCAGTCGCGCTTCAGACCAATCCCACCATCGCGACGCAGACAGCGCTGTGCGCAGCGGTTCATCGAAGCGAAATCGAATCACCCGCGCCGGTACCCCGGCGACCAAGGCATACGGTGGCACCGCGCGCGTAACCACCGCGCCGGCGGCGATCACCGCACCATCGCCGATCGTGACCCCGCCCAACACCAACGCCCGGCGCGCGATCCATACATCGTTGCCGACCACCGTCCGCCGCACTGGCTCAGGATAGCGATCCACCGCTGAAAAACCGCGCTGCGGCTGCAGATGTCGCGGACCGCCGTAGAACACCGCATGCGTCGACACTTGATCAAGCGGGTGCCCGCCCATGCCACCAACGCGGGCCTCTGGCGCGATGCTGGAGAACGCTCCGATATCGCAGGTACTGACCTGGCCATGGATGCGGCCATAGCGACCGATGCTGCTGGCGACGATCTGCGCCTCGCCCTTCAGCACGACGTGCTCGCCGAAGCGCACGTCCGGCGCGGCGTAGGTGGTGAGGTCCGCGTGGAACCCGCGCACGGTTTGGCCAGTACGCCAACGTCGCCACAACGCCCAGCGCAGACGATCAGGGAGCATCGGCGGCTTTCGCTGCGGCGCTGGTGCTGGCTGACGGCGTGTCGGCCGGCGCGGCGCCGCGCAGGGCCAACACCTGCACCACAACAAACACGGTCGCATTCACTGCCAGCGCCAAAACCACGCCGGCGATGCCATAGTGCGCGACGATGAACGGTCCCAACGACAGCGTGATTACCGCGTTGATGCAGGCGGCCTTAAAGCCGACGTGCTGACGGCGCATGGCGATCAACAACACTGCGCACCAGCGGCTAACGGTGCGGATCAGCAGAATGCCGGCGAACGCCGCCAGCACCCACACACCGTCCTGATAGCGATGCCCGTAGAACAGGTGCATGAGCGCGCCGGGAAAGGCCATCGCGAGCGCGCACGGCACGCCAACCGCCACCGCCAACAGCATCGCCATGCGCTTAGCGGTGCGGCGGAAACCGGAACCATCGCCATGCACCTGCAGCGCGCGCAGCCGTGGTGTGGCGTAGGCCTCGACGCCATTGAGCGCCACATTGCCGGCATTCACGATCGAACGGGCTGCATTCAACACCGCGGTCTGCTCCAATCCGAGGTAGGCCGCGATCATGAATGGATAGGCATAGTCGGCAATCCACTGCACCGCGATGCCGGCCAACAGCCATTTGCCGACTTCCCAATTCTTGCGCGACCAAGTCCGTGGCGCTTCTGGTGTCGCCGCGCGGCCAGCGCGATGACGGATGCGCCCGACCACCCAACCCAACGCCGCACTACCCGCCAGCAACGTCATCGCATGCCAGCCCAACAGCTGCGGCTGCCAACGCAGTAGTGCGAGGCTGACCACCAACAGCGGTAAACAACCGGCCACATCGACCACCGCCGCGCCCGGACTGTCGTGGGCGGCGAACGCGACCCGCCGCTCGAATTCCTGGCCCAGCCGCGCGCAGACCGCAGCCGCCGTCGCCAACGCCAATGGCAGATAAAAAGGCGCGCACCACGCCACCGGCGCGACCAGCACGCACAGCCATGGCAGCCGGCGATGGAACCGATCGAGACCAGCCAGGTAGCCGGCCTGCTGGGCCACGCCGGTTTCAGGTAACAGCACCGCCAGCGGCGACAAAATGAAGGCCTGATGCAAGCCCGTGAGAAAAATCAGCAGACTATATGCGAGCGTGAACCGACCGAATTCCGCCGCGCCCGCGCAGCGTCCAACCGCAATCACCAACAAAAAGTTACTGCCGGAAATGAGCGCCTGATCGGCCAGCGCGACCAACGCCGGTGGCAGACGTATGCGCGCTATCGTTGGAACTGGATTCACCCCTCGCGCCGCGCTCGCAACCGTGGTGCGACGAACGCGGTGAAGCGCTCAGCCATCACCGCAGTCGAGGCGCGCGCAGCCGCGGCCAGCGCGCCGGCCGACATCTGCTCATACGTTGCCGCGTCGATCCGATCGCAGCGCAACAGCGTCGCCGTCAGCGCGCGCTCATCGCTGTCCTCGTCCATGCCGCGCGGAAACCCAAACCCGGTGCGGCCGTCTTCGTGCAGCCAGAATTCAGGCATGTGCATGCGCGCATCGGCGCAGGCGATCAGCGGCACGCCACGAGCAAACGCCGTGTTGATGCTCAGGCCGATACCGAACGGATGCACCATGAATGCCGCGCGCGCGAACGCGGCGTCAAGCTCGGCTTTAAAACGCGCGCCGGCGAACACCACCCGTTCGCCCAACGTCAACGCGGCCGCGATGCTGCGATAACGATCGGCCTCGGGTCCGCCGCCGACCACCACTAACCGCCGACGGCCACCCGCCGCAGCATACGCATCGAACGCGCGCAGCAGCAGATCGAGCCGGTTCTTCGACTCCAAGCGCGCACAAAAAATGAAGTCGCCCTTGGCGACCAGCATCGCCACGTCTCGCACCGGGGTCGGGATCGGAGCCAGTCCATTGTTGAGCGCACAGATGCGCGCCGCTGGATAACCGTCGCGGCGATACTCCTCGGCCTCGCGGTCGGTGTACAGCAACACGCCAGAAAACAGCCGCGTCCAAAGCTGTTTAACAACATCGCGGCGCAGCGACGAACCGGCGCGGTGATACTGCGTCCACGCAAACACCGGGATGCGCGCCAGCTTTGCCTTCATCAGCAGTACATGCACCAACGGTTCATTGATGTTGCCGTACAGCACCACGCCATCGGGATTAAGCCCGCGATACGCCGCCAACCCTGCGCGCACCGCCAAACGAGGTTCGGCCCGATCGGCCCGATCGCGCCACGGGATCAGTCGATAATCGACACCGCTAGGCGGAAACTCGTTCTGCATGCGCATCGCCGGATGCGCTTCGCCTAACAGCCAGGTAATGCGGAATCGCTCGGCCAATCGACTGAAAAAATCCTGACGATAATGCGCATAGAAAGGCGGCGACGGCAGTATGACCAGCCGTGGGCGCTCATCGACAGGCGCGGATCGCAAAAGGTCGGCGCTCGTCGTCATGGTCAAATCGCAGCGAAGGTTTCGGCCATCGGGAGTCAAGCGAACAGCCCGCCCAATCGCGCTAGCGATTGGGCGGGCTGACACCGCTCAGCCTGAACCGGCAGGTGGAACCTCGCGATAGCGAACTGCGTCGGCGCTAATCCAACCACCGTCAGCATACGAACCGACCGTCACTGACGGCCCTGCGCCCTGCTCGCAATCGACCGTCCCCAGCACCACCCACTGCCCGCCGCCAGCACTCTGGTTTACCGGTACGGTGATGGTCTGCGCACTACCCGCGCCATAGGCCACCGTCACCGGCGAGGTACCGCGGCCAAGTTTGGACGGAAACCAGACCGACACTTCGAAGCGGCCAGCACGCGGCAGCAGCGGCTTGAATTTCACCGCGTTCGTCACCGCCGGCCCGATCGACAGATAGTCTGGGCCGTAATATCCGGGCGTGACCGTGGTCGCCGACCAGGGCCCGGTGACCGTGACGCGGGCCTTGTCCTGGTTGTCGATGATCAGGTCGGTCAGCGGGATCGCCGGAACCTGTTTCAGGCGCACCGCGTCGGCGCTGACATAGCCAGTCGCCCCGGTGCTGCGGACGGTCACCGACGGACCACTGCCGGCGGCAAAGGCGAACGTGCCCATATAATTCCAGGTCCCACCATTACGGCTTTGATCAATCGCGGTGACGAACAGCGTCGAGCCATCGCCCGAAGCGATATCGATCGGCGACACGCCGCGCGACGTGTTCGAGGGATACTGCACATAGACGTCATAGAATCCGGCACTTTCGACGATCGGACGGAACGTCGCCGAGCAGTTCGTTCCGGTAGCTGCCGACAAATAATTGCTGCCATAAAAACCCGCCATGAACGCGGTCGCTGACCATGGGCCGGTGGTAACGACGTGGGCTCGATCAAGATTATCATAGACACGATCGATCGCCGGTAGCGTTGCGACCTCGACAAAGCGGATCGCGTCAGCGCTCACCGCGCCAGTTGCACCGGCATTGGATAACTGCACCGAGCCAACGCGGCCCTTGGCGAACGAAAATCCACCCAACAGATACCATGAACCACCATTGATACTTTGATCGACCGCCGTGGTGAATACCTGACTGCCGTCGGCATAGGTAACGGTCACCGGAGCGACACCGCGCGTGCTGTTGCTGGGATATTGCAGATAGACTAGAAAATTTCCGGAGTGGGCAAAAT
Organism: Planctomycetota bacterium; assembly: GCA_038229115.1. Taxonomy (GTDB): domain Bacteria; phylum Planctomycetota; class UBA11346; order UBA11346; family UBA11346; genus JBBROQ01. The sequence continues at coordinate 6,440 of JBBROQ010000068.1, forward strand.
ACGGCTTAAACGTCGCCGTCGCCAAGGCACCGGGCGCTGACGACAGATAATCCGCGCCATAGAATCCCGGCGTCGCCGCGGTGGTCGTCCAAGCACCCGTAGTGCTGAAATCCTGCGGTGATGATCCCTGATTATCGAGCGTCAGATCGATCGGCACAGGTGGTGTATCCAAGGTAAAGCGATCGAGATTGAATCCCCCCGCATCGACCACTAGACGCAGTACCGCCACTCCGGCCGGCAATGCGATACCCGGCACGGTCAGCGGCACGAATGTCGTCGCACCACCAGTTGCGGGCACTAACAATACCGGCGTGATCGCCACGCCATTGCGTTCGAAATGGAACGCACTGCCTGTCGTCGCCGAGGCGACTGACGCGTTCAAATTATAGGTGCCGGCTATGGCAACATTCACCGTGTATTTCAGCCATTCACCAGTTTGCGTGCCGGTCAGATAAACTCCGGTCGCACCATTTGCGAGATCGACCGGTGACATATCAAGCGTGCCATCGAATGGATTTGGCTCGGCCCGGAACGAACTGCCGCCGGAATTGGCCGCGGTCAATTCATTGTATGCACGACCTGGGCTGCCGAAGTCGTACGCTTCAGCCTCGATCGTTCCGGGCAAATCGACCGGAATGCCAGTGAAAGGACTTTGGCGACGCTGGGCGAAGGCCCAATGCAGCACGGTTGGATTGTTGATGGTGTACTGCCAGCAGCCATGGTCGTAATTGCTGTAAAGTGTGAACATTTCGGAAACATTGGCCACCGGCGCGATACCCGTGGTCCAGCTCCAACCGGATTCGGCGCGGAAAGCGCCAGTCTGATTATTTAGCGCGAAAAGATTGGGGTCCGGCAAGCCATTCGCCCCGGAGCCATAGGGGTAATTATCCATCGCATTATAGAAATCCCAGCCGCGATCCAGAAGCGCCTTACGCACGGCGCTCGCAACCACGACATAACCCGCATCATTCAAATGCATGCCGTCAGAGATCGTCAGGCTGGCCGGAATGCGATCGAGCGCGACATCCGCATCATCGCCGGGCGAAGTCGCAGCCGCGATCAATGCCGCGCGCACATTCACGAAGCGATTTCCATATTTGGCCGCCAGCTGATCGTTCACTGCCGTAATCTTCGCATACTTGGCGGTCCCGAGATCTTCCGAGCCATCACGCTTATTCGTTATCGACAGCACCAGATACCGACCATCTGACGGTAGTGAGTTCACCATGCCCTGAATGTCCGTCGCTATCTGACCGTTGTCGGTGAGGACGCCATTGCGTCCGGACCAAATCACATTGATCGCTCGACGTGAGCCAGACGAAGCGTCGAAACGCGCTTTGATCGCGGTCGACCCTTCACCGCCGACACCCTGGGCAGAAACGGCGCGACCATTACGCAATGGCGACTTCAAAAGATAGCTCGAATTACCACCAAGACCAAACGTCAAACTGTCGCCCCAACCGACCAGCGACCATTTCGCGACTTCAGAATAACTAAAACCGAACGTGCCCGCGATCATGCCATTCGCGGTTCCCGCAGAATCACGCAAAATGTTGCCGGTTTCCGCTTCACCGCCGCGATACCACGCCACCAGACCAGGGACGGTGCTTGAGCTGGTCCAATTTTCCGGACGAGAAAATACCTGCTTCACCTCATCATTGCTCAAGGCGCGGTTCCAAAAGGTAATATCATCAAAATTGGCATTGAGGTTGTTTGCAGAATCACTGTTCGAAAGCGAACGTCGGGCACCAAGGGTGATATCATAGCCCGTGCCGAGCGCGCTGCCGCCGGCGGTCTCTCCGGATACCATAAAACCATCGAACACCAAATGGCTCATGAACGTGCCGCCATTGTTGCGGTTCACGATCGCCAAATGGTGCCAATTGGTATCTTTGCCATTACCAAAATTGGAGACGGTAGAAACACCACCGACTTCAACCGAGTAACCGACGCTGCCAGTCGAGGTAATATAAACGGAACGGCTCGCAGCGCTGGAGCCTTTTGCGAGCACGGCACCGGCCGATATGGCTTCTTTGCGCTTCACCCACAACGACACGGTCCATTCTTGCTTCGGATCAAGGCACGTCAACGATGCTGGCTGACCCAAGCTGACTACACCACCGCCATTCATATAGGTCGTGCTCGCCGGAATCACCGCCGGGGTCAGCTGCGAAGCCGGGATTACCTGCCGTGCTTGGCTGGGGCTCATCCATTCCAGTCGCGCGCCAGCGCCGCCACCATTCTCAAAATATTCGACTTTGATGTCATATTTCTGACCAGCCACCAAGTTGATGCTGCCAGAATAATCGACGTTCCAGTCATCGATCCATTTATCGATGATGAGCTGACCATTGACCCATACCCGACGACCGTTGTCGGAATTGATAATGAACGTGTAATTTTCTGAATAGAGCGGCGCGATCTTTCCGGTCCAACGCGCGCTAAAAGTCTCTGGACCAATGCTCGGATCTGGAGCACCGCCTGCCCAGTTGAAATTTATTGTTGGATCTACTCGCACGACCTTGCGCAGGGTTAAATCCATATTATCAAAATATTCGGCCGCCAAGCCACTGCCTGTGCCATCGACACCGGCGTTTGGAATTGAACTCTGACCGCCGAGATCGAGCGAGAAAACACTGGCTGAGTCGGTGTAGCCGCTTACTGCCGCCGCCTGCGAGTTTGCCCAGCGAATGGTGTGATCACGCGTGACATAAGGATCGCCGAATGCATGGAAATGCCAAGCCGGCAAGTCTTTCAATCCGGGCGCATTGACTACATCGCCTTGGTCGATGATCGGAAAGATGCATGCCAATTGCTCAGGATAACGCTGAGCGAACTGCATGGCTCCCGCGCCCCCTGCGCACATGCCCGAAAACATCACGCGGTCGGCATCGATGCGATAATTCGACTTCAGGAAGTTAAGATAATCGTTCAGTTTCCAATTTTCAGTATCGAACCAGCCCGAGGTCTGCGGCGTGACCACTATGCCCGGATAGTCGCGTCCATTATATCGCGCTTCGCGCATCGGACCGTGGGTAGTCGAGCGGTCGAATAGTTCGGTAGTACCATTGCCGCGTTCGCCCGAACCGGCGAGAAATATCCAGAGTGGATATTTCTTGGTGGCATTGGCCGGGTCACTGTAACCACCCGGAAGATATTCCACATAACCATACGGAGAGGCATTGGTGCCGAGTTGGTGTTCGATCACCATGCCATCTTGTGCCGAGAGCCATTGACCGAGCACGCCAATAAACAGAGCGACGGTTGTTAAGCGGACGGAGAAGCGATGGGCGTGCATGGGCGGATTCCTTGCTTAGCCGGAGATTTCTTACATCTGTGTGATGCTCGGAATCGCGGGCGGAAGAATAATCTCTGGCTACCGGGGTTTTGCAAGCTTTCCCCACATGTAGAAATCTGCCTAATTCCGCTACGAAACCAGTATCGACGCTGCTCTTTCCCGCATGCAACGGTGGGCTTCACCGCTCATCGAGGATGACCACGCTGTCTTCTTCACCACCCTCCCGCGGCGGGGGCGGGGGCGGAATTAGGGGCACTGGCGACATCGACCGCGGGCGCAGTTGCCAATTCCCCGGTTTATTCACGCTTGCCGACATGGACGACGATGCTTGCCGCAGCGGTAATGGCAGCAACAGAAACACCAACGGAATCACACCGTAATACAGCGGCTGCGAAGTAATCATGGTCACCAGCAGCGGCAGATAGATCGCGAAAGACGCCAACGTGTGCAGCCGCCGAGCAGCCAGCGCAATGCTCAAAATCATCAGTGCCAATCCGACCAATCCGATGACCCCAACGCCCGCGATAAGATTGTGCCCGTGCAGCCCGGAATCGTAGCGATCGTCATTGAACATGCCGATGCCAAAGAACGGATTGTCCATCAGCACTTCAGTGCCCAGTCTGGCATTAACCACGCGGTCCTGGCCGGATTCACCGGCAATTTTCTCCTTAAAGCCGACTGCTTCGAAGTTGTAGAAGAACGGCGCCAACGCGACCAGGACCGTGATAATGCCAGCGATGACCAGCAGTCCGCTTGCTCGCTGCTGCCGGGACTTAATGACGATGAAATACGCCAACAAAGACAGCAGCGACAACAGCGCAGCGGAACTGAGCGAGAACGCCAAGTCAGCCAGGATCAGCAGCGCCAAAACCGGCCGGCGGAGCAACACGGCTGCGGCGAATGCCGCTGCGGCGATGGCCTGAAATGCGCCCGGTTCGCGGAACAGGCCCGTGGCCCGAAACAGAATCACACCGCCGACCTGATAGACTTGTTGGTAGAAGGTACTGATCGGTAGGTACCAACGCTGCTCGCCGGAATACGCTTCGACCTTAAACGCGCCGGCAAACAAAGCCTCGTGCGCGCCCACAGCAAATAGCGCATAAAAGACGCAGTACGACCCCGCCTGCAACGCGCAGGCCCAGATCAAAATAGTTAATAATTCGCGTCGATTGGCCAACTGGGACAACAGCATGATGCTTAGCAATCCGACTACAGCCTTCAGGAGAAAACCCGCCGAAACCAAGCTCAGGTGCGGTGATCGGATGAAGTCATTGAGAAATATGATGAGAAAATACGCGATAAGGACCGTGAATTCCGGCCGGCGAAAACTCCCGAGCAACACCTGCGGCAAAGAAGCGTGCTCGACATAGACGATCACGCCGAAGACCGCCACGCACAGCAACAAATGAATCGCGCCAAAGTTAGTGGCAAACAGGCCGGGCTCGGACTGCAGCAGCAGCAGGAACAGCAGCGCGTGTAGGACTCGCGGCAGCAACGGTCGAGCGGCGAACGCGGTCGGCGTGCTCGTCATTATCGCGCCCGACATGGCGTCATCGAATGCTCGGTTACCTTCATCGATTGAAGGCAATCTGCCGGCACTGAATAATCGCGCAACGCGTGCTAAGACTCAACGCAGACGTGTGCGCAGCAGCAACGCACACCCGACCAATAAAAACAAACCCAGGCCCGAACCAAAACCGCAGCCACCGCCGGATTTGCCGCTGGCGGTAGGGGTCGTCCCAGGCGGCGACGAGGTCGATGGAAGCGATGCTGAACTCGTGGCAACAATAACGAAGGTCGCGTCGCTCTGATCCACCGGCGAACCGCTGTCAGTGGTGACCGCGATCAGCGCGGCGGTGTCGGTGGCGACCGTCGGCATGGCCACTGCGGTCGAGCCGGTGTCGGCCACCCGCACCAAGGTGCTCCAACTGGCACCACGATCGAGCGACAGCCGCACCGTGATGAAGCCGAAGGTGCCACCCTGCCAGGTCACCGTCAGCGCGGCGCCCGAACCCACGCGCTCGCCGCCATTGGGCGAGAGCACGCGCAGGGTAGGGGCCCCGACCACGATGGTGGTCACCGGCGACGCGCTGCTGGCATTGTTCGACGTATCCGTGGCGATGACGGTGATTGCATGCGTGCCTGCAACCAAAGCCGTGGTGACGATGAAGCTCCAGCTGCCATTCGAAGTGGCGATGACGCTGCCGATTTGCGTCGCACCGTCATAGATTCTCACCGTCGCGCCGGCCTCGGTATTGCTGCTGAAGGTCGGTGTGGCAGAGGTTGTGCTGCTGGTCGTCGGTGCCGCAGGTGTATTCGGCGGCACACTGTCGACCACGGAGATGGTGGTGGTCGCTGAAGCCGCACTCACGTTACCGGCAGCGTCGACCGCGCGCACGCTCACGAAATGGCTGCCCGCGCTTAGCGGTGTGGTGACGGTGAGCGACCACGCGCCGAGGCCATTCGCCGTAACCGATCCCAGCAATGCGGTGCCGTCATAGATGCGGACGGTGGCGTTTGGCTCGGTGCTGCCGCTGAAGGTCGGCGTGGCCGAGCTCGGGTTACTGGACGTCGGCGCCGCAGGCGTGTTTGGCGGCGTGCTGTCGGCTCCGGCCGCGACCGTGATGGTGATGGCGAGTGACGCCGCGCTAACATTGCCAGCCGCATCGGCAGCGGTCACGGTGATGGCGTGCGCGCCAAGGGCGAGCGGCGTAGTGACCGCGAAGCTCCACGCGCCGTTCCCGGCCGCGGTAGTGCTGCCGATCTGCGTGCCGTTGTCGTAGACGCGGACGATGGCATTGGCTTCGGTCGTGCCGGTGAGTGTCGGCGTAGCCGAGGTCGCGCTGGTGGTCGCTGGCGCCGCCGGGGTCGACGGTGGCGTGGTGTCCGGCGCGGGGCTGACCGCGATGGCGACCGTATCGACGGCCGAAAGCGCGCCGTCGCTGGCGGTCAGCGTCAGAACATAGCTGCCGGCGGTGCTGAAGGTCGCGCTGGTCGCAGCGGCCGTGGCATCGGCAAAGATCACGCTGCCCGGGCCGCTTTGCAGTGACCACGCCGCAGTGAGTGGATACGGGCCGTGGTCGCTATCTGCGACGGTGCCCGGCAACGAAACGCTGGCTGGCAGCGTAATGGCCTGATCGGGACCGGCAGCGGCGGTCGGCGCAATGTTGGCCGCGGTAGCCGGCAGTTCCCCTATCGCCAACGGTGTGACGCCATTCCACAGTCGAATGGTGTTGGTTCCGGCGACCAGATTTTGGAACGGACCCGGTTTCGCTGTGCCGTTCTGCGGCACCGCAGCGCCCAGGAAATCGACGTCCATGCGCACGTGATTGGACGAGCCCAAACTGAGCGCATTGGTGGGAACCGTGACCGTGAGGTCGAGGCCATTGAGCGTCACGCTGCCGTTCTCGATCGCACTGCTGGCATCGCCGACAAATCCTTTCGCCGACCAGAACGTCTGCCACTCAGCGAAGGTCAGTTTCGCGCGCAGATTGGATCCGAATACGGCGGTGCCCGGCGACTGCGCGCCGAGGTCGGTGTTGACGGTGGCGAAGAACGTCGCTTGGTCCGGTGCAGGAACGGTGCCGTACGGGTTCACATAAAACGAGCGGTCGCCGGCCGCTGCACTGAAAAAATTACGATTGAAGCTGCGCCCGCCGGCCAGCGCCGAGGGATAGTTGATGTCGAGGTCGACCGCATTTCCGAGCACGAGGCTGTTGAGCAGCGCGCAATTGCGGGTGTGCGCGGTGTTGCCGCGCGTGCTGTCCCAGCGAATGGTCAACCCGGTGCCTTTCAAAAAGGTGTAGGCCGGCGTGTTCGCGAGCAGGTTATGAATGGTGGTGATGCCCGACGTGTCACTGACATAGATGGCGGTTCCGCCGTTGCCGACCACCACATTGTCGTCGATGACCACGGCCTCGCTGTCGAACGCGCCCAGCTCCATGAAAATGCCGTATTCCTGATTGTTCAGCACCGCGTTAGCGGTGACGCGCGCGCCGCTATAGCCGGATGGGCCACTGGTCCCGCCGTCAAAATAAATGCCCGGCGCATAATTGGCGCGCACGAGGTTGCCGCTGACCACGCCGTCCTTGCACGCATGTAACTTGATGCCGGCCTGTTCAAAGCGGCCGCTGCCAATGAAGCGCAGGTTATTGTTACGCTCAACCACGTTCGCGCGCACCTGAATCGCGCTGCTAATGTAGCTCATCATCCCGGCTGAGCCGTTGTCGGTGACGCGGTTGCCGTCGATCAC
>JBBROQ010000069.1:0-13806 GCA_038229115.1 Planctomycetota bacterium
GATTAGGCGTGAAAAATGGGCTGAATCGTTTCGGTGCGAAGAATTTTTTGGGCACGTTCACGCCGCCGTCGGCGATCGTGAATGACGCGCGGTTTCTGGATCAACTTGATGACCGGTCTTGGCGCGCCGGCATCGCCGAGGCGGTCAAAGTCGCGATCATCAAGGACGCCGCGTTTGCGCGCGAACTGATCGCGCTGGCGCCGCGGCTGCGTGCGCGTGATGGCGCGGCGCTGGAACGCGTGATCCGGCGCTGCGCCGAATTGCATCTGGAACACATCACCGGTGCCGGCGATCCGTTCGAGCACGGATCGTCGCGGCCGCTGGATTTTGGTCATTGGTCGGCGCATCGCCTGGAAGTTTTGACCCAGCACCAGATCCAACACGGCGAGGCGGTGGCGATCGGGGTCGCCATCGATTTGTGCTATGCGCAGGAACTCGGCCGCATCATGGCCGCCGACGTCGACGCGCTGCTGGGCTGCCTGAACACCTGCGGTTTCCGTTTGTGGCACGAAGCCTTGGACCTGCGCGACGGTCATGGCAATCGCATCATCCTGACTGGACTCGAACAATTCCGCGAACATCTGGGCGGCGAGCTGACCCTGGCGATGCCCGATGGTTTGGGTGCGCGCCGCGATGTCAGCACCTTCGATCTGGCCAGCTTTGAACGCGCGTTGACGCGGTTACGGCGCTGGCGTGGGCAATCGGCGCGCGTACCGATAGCGGGATGAGCTTCCTAAAATTCGCCGGCTTCGCGTTTTTGTTCGTCTCTTTTGCTTGCACGGCAGGCGCGGCCGACGGCGGCTTGGCCGAACGCATCGCCGCTGCGGCCACCCGCTTTGAACAGGATTTGGGCGCCACGTTCGAGCGTGAGACCAAGCCGAAGTTGGAGAGTTGGGCGAATGCGCAGGACGCGGCGGCGGTGCAGCAATTGATGGAGCTATGGCCAGCGAAAGGTGATTCCAACCGACCGTACGTGCAGTGGCATCTGCTGCGCCTGGATCCACACCAGGCAGCAGGAATTCAGCTGAAGCCCGCGCCTGAACCCGCCGCCGAGCCGGCCGATTATCTAGCCGCATGCCCGGCCTGCAGTGACGCAGCGTTGGTACAAAAAGTCACCGACCTGATCACGCCGCCCTTCGACGTGGTGCGTGCGGTAGTCGCACTCGATGCGCCGGAAACCGCGGCGTATTGGCGCGCGCAACAGGACGCGTTGGCGACGCTCAAGCGCGAACTACTGGAGTTATCCAAGGAAAAGCAGGACGGGATGGGCCAGGATCAACTCGCGTTCACCTTGCTGGCGTACTATTTCCCGACCGCCAAAGAGGTGCGCGCCTATTTCACCGCCAAGCATGTGAAAATCCCGCGGCAGCGCTGGTGGGCGAACCATGTCGATCAGTGGCTGCTCAAACGCGAACTCGCCGGCATCGACTGCTTGGCCTGGAAACCGGCCAATGGCGAGGCTCCGGCAAAACGTCCGGACGGAACCTGGGGCCTGCGTAACGCGACCTGGAAGCTGCCCGAGCGGCTGAAGAACTGCCGGGCCGAAGCGATGGTGCCGGGTGGCGACAAGGTGACGTTCCGCCTGAATCTTGGCGATGATCAGGGCGGGGGTGTGACGCTGAACGTCGCGCGCGGAGCGTGGACGCTGATGCCGGTGCAACCCGGTGCTGCCGGTACCGCACTGGCAACCGGCGCGTGGCCAAGCGGAACGAGCGTGCCGGTGCAGTTCGAATTGCGTGGCCGACAGGTGGTGGTGACGGTCGGCGGCGCAGCGTCAGTCGCGACGACGCTGCCTCGGCCGCTGGCGGTGGCCAAGCTCGCGCTCGAAACGCCCGGAATCACCGCGTCTCGGCTACGCCTACGCTTCTTGGGTGATGCGCCGCCACAGATGTTTGTGACGGCGGCAGCAGTACCGGCTGCCGCGGCCGCTCCGTGGCAGGCCGAGCGCGATCGTCAATTGGCGAAAGCGATCACGGTGAACTTTAATGAGAATTCGGCGGAAGAGGTCGCGACGATGCTCGGCCGATTGGGCGGCGCACCGGTGACGCTGGATGAATCGTCGCAGGCGATGAAAGATCTGCCGGTGACGCTCAGCGCTTCGGGGCTGAGTCTTTCGGCGGTGTTTACCACGCTGGAACGACTCACCGGACTGCACGCTGTGGCCAACGCGGATGGTTTCGTGCTGCACTGGCAGCCGTAAAACCGCAGCAACCGAGGATTCAGCTGCGATAACGCCGACGCCGGCGCACGCGCCGCGCGGGTACCGCGGCCAAGCGCGGCTGGCTCATGGTGCTGAGTAACTGTTCTGAGCGGGCCGCGACTTCGCCGGCGTTTGCCGGGCGTTTGTCCGGGGTTTTTTGCACTAATTTATAGATCAGGTCTTCCAGACCGGGCGAGACCTTCGCCACCAAACGCCGCAGATCGGGAATCGCGGCGTTCAGGTGTGCGGCAACGATCTGTCGGCTGCTGCCGGCGTACATCGGTTCGCCGGTCAGCAGATGCCAGGCGCTGGCGCCCAACGCGTACAAATCGGCACGGCCGTCGATGCCGCCGCCGCGGGCTTGTTCCGGCGCTACATATTGCGGACTGCCGTAAATGCGGTCCTGATGCGCTTGGCCGTCGTCAGATATCGGCATCGCGATGCCAAGATCAGCGAGTTTGTATACGCCCTCTTCGTTCACCAGAATGTTGTCGGGCTTCACATCGCGATGGACGATGCGCTGGCTTTCGGCGTAGGCGAGCGCGCGGCCCATGTCGCGCAGCACGCGCAGCACCGCGGCTTCATCGAAAGGGCCGTCCTCGCGCAGCACGTCGCCGGCCGAGGTCGTCATCAGCTCCATGATCAACAGGTACTGTTCATCGATCTGGCAGACGTCGTGGACCTGCACCAGATGCGGATGATTCAGACGGCCGGCGCGGCGCGCTTCGGTCAGGAAACTTTGCACCCGTTCCGGATCGCGACGACATTCGTCGGACAGCACCTTCACCGCCACCGCGCGACTCAGGGCCACCTGCGTGCCGCGATAGACGGTGCCGTAGCTGCCATGGCCAATGGCTTCGATCAATTCGAAGCCGCCCAAGCGTTTGCCTTCGAGCGGATCGGGGTCTTCCTCGATCACGTCGCTGACCGTCAGTTGACTGCTGCCGACGCGCAGCGTGTCGCCCGGTTTTAGGACGCCTTTGTTAATGCGGTTGTCGCCTAACCAGGTGCCGTTGCGGCTGGCCAGATCTTCGACCGCGATGCCGCCATCGATCTCGGACAGTTTGCAGTGCGCGCGCGAGGCTTGGCCGTCAGGCACCACCAACTGACTGAATTCGGAGTCACGTCCAACCACGCACGGCAATTTCAGCTCGCCCGGATCGTAGGTCTTGGTGACGCCGTCGGCGGTGCGGATGCTTAGGCGGTACGGCATGGGCGAGGGAAGGTACCCGCGGCCGCCGGCCTTGCCAACGCCCGGCCTTTTTCCGCGCCCGGCGCCACCTATGGTCGTAGCCTCAGCGCTGGCCAAGTGCCGCGAGAAATGCGAGTCCGAGATGCGTTACGATGCTTGGTTCCGCGACGCCGAAACCGGCACCGGCCGATGGGAACTCGACGAGATCATCTATCGCAGTCCCACCGGCGGGCTGCTGGAAGTCGCCCATGATGTAGATGCGCTGCAAAGCCGCAGCGCGGCCGGATGGATGCAGCTGTGGGACTCGCGTTACAAGCGCACCATGTGGCCGTACGGTTCGGGCGTGTGGGGCAAAAAGGAGATGGTGCTGCCGAACATTCCTGACGAGCACATTGTCTCGCTGGACGAAGGCGGCTCGAATTTGTTTTGGGCCGATCGCTTTGGCAAAGAAATCGGCGTGCGCGATCTGTGGATCAAACAATGCGGCGTCAGCCATACCGGATCATTCAAAGATCTGGGCATGACGGTGCTGGTTAGTCAGGTCAATCATCTGATTAAAAGCGGTAAACAACCGGGTATCATGGGCGTGGCTTGCGCGTCGACTGGCGACACGTCCGCGGCGCTCGCGGCCTACTGCGCCGCGGCGGGCATCACTAGCGTAGTCCTGCTGCCGCGCGGAAAAATCAGCCCGGCGCAACTGATCCAGCCGATCGCCAACAATGCGCTGACCCTGGCGCTCGACACTGATTTCGACGGCTGCATGCGCTTGGTGCAAGAACTGACCATCGACAAAAAACTGTATCTGGCCAACTCGATGAACTCGCTGCGGGTCGAAGGACAGAAAACCATCGCGACCGAAATCGTGCAGCAATTCGATTGGGAAGTGCCCGACTGGATTTTCATTCCCGGCGGCAATCTGGGTAACGTCAGTGCGTTGTATAAAGGCTTCGAAGAGATCCGTTCGCTCGGCATCATTTCCCGCATCCCGACCATCGTTTGCTGTCAGGCCGAAGCGGCGAATCCGCTGTACCGCGCGTACAAAACGGGCTGGAAGGAATTCCATCCAATCATCGCCGCCGAGACCCAAGCCAGTGCGATCCGCATCGGTGATCCGGTGTCACGTTCGAAGGCGATCCGCGGCCTCATGAAACACGACGGCCGCGTTGAACAGGCGAGCGAACAAGAACTGGCTGACGCCACCGCACGCGCCGATCGCACCGGGCTGTTCAACTGTCCGCACACCGGCGTCGCGTTGGCTGGATTGCTGAAATTCATCGAGCGCGGCGAAGTGAAACCGCATCACCGCGTGGTGGTGGTGTCGACTGCACACGGCCTGAAATTCGGCAATGTGAAAGCCGATTATCATCTGAACCGGCTGCCCGGCATCACGCCGCGTTATGCCAATCCGCCGGTGGAACTCGCACCGAATCGCAACGATGTCTATGACGCCGTGATGCGGCACATCGATAAGACGCTGGCGTCGACATGAGGCGCACCCGGCTGTTGTTTCTGCTGCTGCTGATCGCCGGCCTGACCGCTGCCGAAACGCCGGGTCTGCCAAAATCCTGGGCGCTGTCACCGGTTGGGCGCAGTCGCGATTTATGGATGTTCAAAGGTTTCGTGCAGGTCGAAGCCACGCCCGGCGGGACCGAGCCACCGCATTATTTTGTCGCCGACGCTGACAAGGGCGGCAACCGCATTCCACTGGTGCTGGCCGACTCCAACGTGATTGAGGGCTGGGCCGGGAAGCAGGCGTTGGTCACCGGCAGCGTGCTGCCGCTGCGCGAGGGCGACGCATTGAACGTGGCCAGCATCCTCGCCCCGAAGTGAATAGCCGCGGCGAAGTGCTGCGGAACGCGGCGATGCGCGTGCTGGTCGGCCTCGCATTCGCCCTATCCACCGCGTGCGCTGCCGATGCCGGCCGCCTGGATTTCTCGTGCTCTGAACAACCGGCAGCCGAAGTGCTCGCCGCGCTCAACAGCATGGGCGTCGAGCTGACTGCCGAGACGGCGTTGTTGCACGACGCCGCGACCCAGCCCCTGACCTTCGCTCTGCACCACGCCGATGCCGCCGCACTGCGACAAGCCGTCGCGTTGGCGTGGGGCGTGTGGTGGATCCCCGATCAAGGCCGCGGTTTCATCTGCACCCGTGCGCGCGAACTGACCACCGGGCCGCTGCGTGCGCAAACCTACACTACCGATCTGCGCCACGAGCCCGGTGTTGAAACGCAAGTGCACGCGCTGATGACGCCGTGGTTGGGCGGCGATGCCGGACTGTCGTTGCTGCCGGCGGAAGGCCTGTGGTCTGCGTGTTTGGACGCCGACGGTCACGCACAGCTGTCGACACTGTTGACACTGCTCGAATACCCGCGCGTACAGTGCCCGCCGCTGCTGCCAGATGTAGCGCTGCCGGATGCGGACGCGCGGCTGTCGCAGCCGCTACGCGCGGACAGCATGAACGCGCTCGCCCAAGCGTTAGCCGCTGCCGGCGTATCGGTCGCAGTCGCTGCCGACGCGCGAGATGCAACGGTCGCGGTGCGGCTGGAGCGCGAGCATCTGGCCGAGCTGCCGCGATTGCTGCGTGCCCAGGGCGTGCGCAGCGCGTGGCGGCAGGGCGTGTTGTGCTTAGGTCTGACCACGCCGGATGACCGTCAGCATCCGGCACTGCGCCGACGGATCGCAGTGGTGCCGGTGACGAACCTGGTGCACCACGACGGCGACGGCGAATTACTGACTGATCTGCTACTGAAAAAAGTGCGGCCATCAGCGTGGCGCGCACCCGGCTACGGGGTGGTGTTCCGCGCTCGATTCCGCTGCTTAATCGTCTGCGCCGATGCGGCCCTGATCCATTCTGTGCTTGATGCGCTCGACCGTTTGGATCGCGATGGGTTAGCTAACGGAGCAACACTGTTGGGCGATCTGGGCGACGAGTCCGCGAGCTTAGCGCCGTGATCGACCGCATCACCAAACGCTCGGCGCTGACCTCGTTGGTGTTCCATGCCGGGCTGTGCGTCCTGGCGTTTTGGCCAGCGTGGCGGCATTCGTTGACCCCGCCTGAGCTACCAGCGCAACTTCCAGCTACCGCGCCGAGATTGGTACTGGCACCAACGCCCGCGCCAGCCGCCGCGCCACCCTTGCCGGTGCTAAGCGATGCGGGTTTGCCGGGTGCTCAACCCGATAGCGCGATCGACGCGTTTACCCCGCGCGCCAGCGACCATCCCGGCACCAGCCACAGCCGTGGCGTGGGCGGCGAGCTGCCCGGATTGGCAACGGTGCCGGCGCTGCCCGGCGCGACGCCGATCGCCATTGCCGGCGGCCGCACCGCTACGCCCAGCGAACCTGAACTCGACCGCGAGCAGCGCCGTTATGCCGATGCCGCGACCTTTCTGGAAAATCGACTCCAAGACGAATACCGCCGCAGTTGGACCCGTTTCACGCCGCGCGTCACCGGCCGGCAAGTGGTGCTGCGCGTGACCGTCGACGCGCGCGGCCACGTCACCGCCGCCGAGCTGCTGAGCCACACGGGCGTCGCCGAGCTGGACACGGCGATCGAACGCTGGCTGCGCCGTACTGATCCGCCCTTAGGTTTGCCGCCGCTTACTTCTGGTCGCCCGCATCCCTTCCGCGTGACGCTGTTTTCGCCCTGATCCGACGTCACGTCATCTGCGTATCTCTCACCACGCCTCACTGTTTCTCTCTGCCTTTTCCGCAACCCTATTGAACCCGTCGAGCTCGCGATGAACGGTGTCTGCCTCGCTCTGAACTGGTCCTTCTGCTGCTGGCACTCGCGCTCGTTCGAGCTGCGCATCGGCTGGTTGCTGGGTGTGTGGATGCTGTTCGATCTGCTGCGTTTTGCGCAGAATCACGACTGGTTGATGATGCCGTTCGGAGTGCTGGTGCCGTTGACGGTCATGCTGGTCCATGGCGCCGGACACCTGCTGGCGGCGCGCATGGTGGGTGCCAGCACCGAACGCATGGTGCTGAGCATTCTGGTCGACCAAACCGAATGGTTTATCCCGCAGCGAGCCTGGCCGCATGTGGCGGTCGGCCTTGCCGGGCCGCTGGCGAATCTCGCGCTGTGGGGCGGAACATTGCTAATCGCGCCGCACACGCACGGCCTGACCAATCAGGTCTTCAACTATCTCGGCTTCGCCATGTTCTGGGTGGGGATCCTGAATCTGCTCGCGTGTTCGCCATTCGACGGACGGCTTTTCTGGCGCGGCCTGTTGTGGCCGTTCGTCGGCTTTCGCCGGGCAGCGTTGGGTACGATCTTTCTTGGCTATGCCTCGGCCATTGGACTGCTTAGTTGGGCAGTGGCCGGGCAAAGTCTGATGCTGATGTTCTGCGGCGTAGCCAGCTTGCTGGCCACCATATCCGACCATCAGCAATGGCGCGTCGGCGTCGACGCCGTGTTGGGTTCCGGCCCTGATCGCGAACCGCGTCAGCGGCCGTCGTTCCTCGCCCGCTGGCGTGAACGCCGGCGCGAAGCCGCACAGCAGCGTGAAGAAGCCGAGGAAGCTGATGAGCAGGAGATCCTCGACACGTTACTGGCGAAAGTCTCGGCGCACGGTTTGCCGTCCTTGACCGCGACCGAACGCGCCACGCTGCAACGCATCTCGAAACGTCAGAAAGAGCGGCTAGCGACGCAAACGCGCTGATTTTTCCGGCGTTGCGTGACACTTTTGGAGCTTTGAGGTTGGTGCATGCGCTTAGGGTGTCGCGCATGCACGCAGCGTCGCTCTCTATCCAAGCCCCCTACGTCCCGTCGCGCTTCGCCTATCGGCGCCGCCCCAGTCTACCGGTAATGGTCGGCCGAGTGCAGGTTGGCGGCGTCATCAACGGTGCGCCCGCGCCGTTGGTTTTGCAAAGCATGTGCACGACCAAAACCACCGACGTCGCGGCGACCGTCGCCCAAAGCGTGCTGCTGGCGCGCGCCGGTTGCCAGATCGTGCGCATCACCGCGCCGGGCGTGAAAGACGCGCAGGCGCTCAAAGCGATCCGCGAAGGCGTAGACGCCGCTGGTTTCCCCGATGTGCCGTTGGTGGCCGACATCCATTTCATGCCGGCGGCGGCGTTAGAGGCGATCGAACACGTCGAAAAAGTTCGGGTGAATCCGGGCAATTTCGCTGACAAGAAACGCTTCGCGACTCAGGAATACACCGACGCCGATTATCACGATGAACTTGAACGCGTGCGCGAACGCTTCGCACCGCTGGCGCGTCGGGCGAAGGAACTCGGCCGTGCGCTGCGCATCGGCACCAACCATGGCTCGTTGTCGGATCGGATCATGAACCGCTTTGGCGACAGCCCGGCGGGCATGGTGGAATCAGCATTGGAATTCGTGCAGTTCGCCGAGGACGAAGGCCTGCGCGCGCTGATCATTTCGATGAAGGCGTCGAATCCAAAAGTGATGGTGCAGGCCTATCGATTATTGGTGTCGCGGCTGGATGCGCGCGGCACGCCGTATCCGCTGCATTTGGGCGTCACCGAAGCCGGCGACGGCGAAGACGGCCGGATCAAAAGCGCGGCCGGCATCGGCGCGTTATTGGAAGACGGCCTGGGCGACACCATCCGCGTCAGCCTGACGGAACCGCCGGAATACGAACTGCCGGTCGCACGCGCGTTGGCCGCGGCGTACGACGGCAAACGCGCTTTCGCCGCGCCCGCCGACGCGCCGGCCGAGGCCGTACGCTTCTACGAATATCAGCGCCGCATCCCCGAAATCGCCCGTGTCGGCGCCGACGTCCCGATTGGCGGCGGGCTGATTCCGCGCGTACTGGCGCCAGAAAGCGCGCACGGACCTAGTGCCACAGAACCAGCCGCCGATGCGTTGATTACCGACGGCCAGTTGTGGTCGCTGCAAGCGCACAGCATCCCCGGCGCCGAGCGTGGCGATCCGCTGCGCGTGCTGACCGCACGCGATTCCATCGTGCCGATCGCCACGCTGCGCGCCGGCGAAGCCTTTGACTCGGCCACGATTCCTGCCGGCGCGTTGGTGCTGCTGCGCTTAAGCGACGACGCGCCCGCCGCGGCGATCGCACGGTCGCTTTCTGCGCTGCCTGCCGGCGTCGTTGTCGGCATCGCGGAATCTGGAATCATCGGTGAAACCCGTGCATATCGGTTGCTGGCCGCCGTCAGCGAGCAGCTGTTCGCCGCCGCCGAAACACGCCAAACCGGAACCGGCGTGCGCCATCCGCTGGTGATCGCGCTGCCGTTCCACCATGACGAACTGGCAATCGCCGCGATCGCCGGCGGGCTGTTGATCGACGGCCTTGGCGACGCGCTGTACCTGCCCACCACCGCCGATCCGCGACGCTTGGCGTTCACGTTGTTGCAGGCGGTGAAGGCACGCATTACGCGTGCGGATTATGTCGCCTGCCCCAGTTGCGGCCGGACGCAATTCGACCTGATGGAAGTCACCGCGCAGATTAAAGCGGTGACCGATCATCTGGATGGCGTGACCATCGCGATCATGGGCTGCATCGTGAACGGCCCTGGTGAAATGGCCGACGCCGACTTTGGCTATGTCGGTTCAGGCCCGGGGAAAATCGACCTGTATCGCGGCAAAGACGTGGTGCGCAAAAACCTCGCTTTTGACCGCGCTCGCGACGAATTAATCACGCTTATCAAAGATTCGGGACGCTGGAAAGATCCGGCCGTGGCCACGATCCCGTCGTGACGCCGGCCGTAACCGGCCTGACGGCGACCATCTCTGCCCGCGGGTTGCATTCCCTTGTTATGACCATATTCATGGTCATATGAACCTGCGCACCAGTCCCTCGCGCGTGCGTGAACAACGCAGCATTGGCTCCCATGCCTTCCCCATATCAACTGCCGCGCACCCGGGCGACACGCTCACCGCGCCATCCGATTCCGACGCAGAATCCGCTTATCCCGCTGGCCGTTTCAAAGCCGAATGCCTAGCGTTGATGGCAGAAGTCGCGCGCACCGGCAAACCATTGATCGTCACCCGGCACGGCAAACCGATGGTGCGGATCGTGCCCGCGGTGCCGCGCACGGATTTCGACGAGGCCGCGTGGCGCACGAAGATGCGCGCGCTCAGCCCCGGCCTGCGTTGCAGCGACGACGAATTCATCGCGCCATTAGGCGAGCCCTGGAACGCAGAACAGTGATCGTCCTGGACACGCACGCGGTCTATTATTTAGCCACCTCGCCCGAGTCCCTGGGCCGCGCCGCAAAGCGCGCCTGCGATCACGGCCCGCAGTTGGGCGTGCCCACGATCTGCCTGTGGGAGATCGGCATGTTGGCCGAAAAAGGCCGCATTTCTCTGCGTGGATCGCTGCAAAGTTGGGCCGATGCGCTGCTAGAAAGTCCGCGTTTGGTGGCGCTGCCGCTGACCCCCGACATCGCCGTACGCGCCGCCGGCCTGGGCATCCACGGCGATCCAGCCGACCGCTTCATCGTCGCCACCGCGCTCGTCCACCGTGCGAAGCTGGTGACCCGCGACGCGCTAATCGCGCAATCGAAGCTGGTCGCCACGGTTTGGGATTGAAGCTTCCCGCCATGCCGCAACCGCGCGTCGATGTCCTGGTGGTCGGCGCGGGCTTCGCGGGCTGCACCATGGCCGAGCGCTTGGCCAGTGCCGGGCGTTCGGTGCTGCTCATCGACCGCCGCGAGCATCTGGGTGGTAACGCCTTCGACGAATTCGACGCACACGGCGTACGCATCCATCGCTATGGCCCGCATATTTTTCACACCAACAGCAGCGAAGTCGTTACCTACCTGTCGCGCTTCACCGCCTGGCATCCGTATGTGCATCGCGTGCGCGCAAACGTGCGCGGGCAGTTGCTGCCGGTGCCGATCAATCGCACCACCATCAATACTTTGTATGGTCTGAGCCTGGATGAATCCGGTATCGCCGCGTGGCTTGAACAACACCGCGAAGCGCGCAGTCCGATTAGCACCAGCGAAGACGTGGTTCTGAACACCGTCGGCCGCGAGTTGTACGAACTTTTTTTCCGCGGTTATACGCGCAAACAGTGGGCTTTGGATCCCAGCCAACTGGACGCGCAGGTCACCGCGCGCATTCCGGTTCGCACCAATGACGACGACCGTTATTTCACCGACACACATCAAGCAATGCCTGCCGATGGCTATACTGCTATGTTTGAGCGCATGACGGCGCATCCGAACATTCATATCGAACTCGGCCGCGATTTCGATGCGCCTCGCGATCGCGATATCGCTCGGAACATTGTTTATACCGGCCCGGTTGACGCGTATTTCGCCCACCAATTCGGTCGACTTCCGTATCGTTCGCTGCGTTTCGAGCACCACCATTTGGCAGATTGCGCCCAATTCCAACCCGTCGGTACCGTGAACGAACCCGACGAATCCATTCTCCATACCCGCACTACCGAAATCCGCCACATCACTGGGCAGGCGCATACGGGAACCTCGATCGTGCGTGAATTTCCGCAGTCTGACGGCGATCCGTATTACCCCGTCCCCACTCGTGCCAGTCGCGAATTATATTTGCAGTATCAGAACCTTGCCCAGCAAGAAACGCACACCACTTTCGTCGGACGCCTCGCCCAATACCGCTATTATAATATGGATCAGGTCGTGGCCGCAGCGCTAACACAAGCGAAACAGGTGCGCTGCCCATGAGCGACCTTTTTACAACTCACGCCACGCCTGCTAGCACTCCATCACTGACACCAACCGTCGCCGCGATCGTCGTCACCTATAACCGAAAAGAACTTCTGCTGGGCTGTTTGGCTGCGCTGCTCGCTCAATCGCGCCCGCCTGATCGCATCTATGTGATCGATAACGCCAGCACCGACGACACGCCGATCGCACTGAAAAACGCCGGTTATTTCAGCGACCCGCGCCTCACTATCATTCGCCTGCCCACCAATACCGGCGGCGCCGGCGGTTTTCACCACGGCATGCGCAAGGCCCATGCCGACGGCCATCCGTGGCTTTGGTTGATGGATGACGACACCGAACCAACACCCACCTGCCTGGCTGAACTTCTTTCCGCCTACGACCGTTTTCCGGTCACGCGCAAACCAGTTATTTTAGCCAGCAAAGTTTTGTGGACTGACCAAACCATTCACCCCATGAATCGTGTCGCGATCAAACAACGTTACGGCCACGATGATCTCTGGATGGCCGCGGAACTCGGCTGCCTGAGTCTGCGTTCAGCCACATTCGTATCTTTGTTAGTTCATCGCGACGCCGTGACCCGCTGCGGCCTGCCCATAGCTGGCTACTTCCTGTGGAACGACGACGTCGAATTCACCGCACGCGTTTTGCGAAATGGCTTTGGCGCTGGTGTACCAAACAGCATCGCGATCCATCGTACATCAAGTCCGTACGCGACCGCCGATGCCGTCCCCGAACGTTTTCGACTGCACCTACGCAACCAGCTGTGGATGTTCCGTGCCTCGCCTGGATGGGACCGCATGGAACGGCTGCTTGGGCTAGCAATGCTTAGCTTGGGAACGATGTCGTGGCTCTGGCGTCAGCGCTCAGCGGCCGCTCTAGGTGCGATTTTTTCTGGTGTCGGTGCCGGTCTACTGCACAGACCGCCGCCCATCGAACTGCCCACGGCATGAACTTAGGAATATGACGATCGAATCGCCGGGGCGTCTACCGCTTCCCCATCTGCAACAACGCCTGCTCCCGCAGACAAAATGGCCGCTCATCATAGCTTCACCAAACTGGACTTCGGAAATCGAAGCGCTGGTGATGAAAAGCCCCTGCTCACTTGTCATCACCGCAGAGAACATCGATTCCCCACCGCAGGGATGCCATGTGTGCTATCACGCTATCGAAGCTCCCTTTCGGGACGCGGCGTGGCTGAAAGAACTCGAAGCCCTGGATGCGGTGCTGGCGATACCGTCAAACCGCGCCAATGAATTCGTGCGTTATGAATTAGCCTTTCGCCGCATACGCGGACCAAAACGGCGCCTGAACGAAAGCTACCGATCATTCACCTCCCTTCTGAATATTCTGACGAGTCGCGCGCAGTCGTATCTATGGCGCGGCGCGGCGCAGTTCGTGCGGGCATTCCTGGTCGTCGTCTGGCCGTTGTTGTGCCTCGTCGCGGCCGGCGCGCGCTGGCGGACCGGATGGGGTATCGGAATCCATCTGCGCACATGGACCTCGTTGATGCGCTGGCGAGCGGTCAAAAACGGGAATCACCGCGTCCATCGATGGTGGACCGCGATTCTGATCCGCTGGGCTTTGGCATACGTGTGCAATCGTCGTGCAGGCTGCGCCGGAGAACCACGTCGGATCCTAATCGTGATGCCCGACTTGATCGGGGATGCCATCACCGCTCTGCCGCTGGCGCGGACACTGCGCCGGATGCATCCGGCCGCGAACATTGATTTTCTGGCAGCGGGCAAGCCCGCCGTCGTCATTCGTCTCTGTCCCGACATTGA
>JBBROQ010000070.1:0-13596 GCA_038229115.1 Planctomycetota bacterium
CAGAATTAGTTCACTGACCCCGTTGCCGATGAACACATCGTCGGCGGTGACATCCATCACGCCGCGGCTTTGCTGCTGCATGACCACCGCTTCGCGCGCCGGAAAAATCCCGCGCTGATGCGAATAGGCGTCGGCTTGGTCCAGGTTTTCGATCACCGCACGGCGCATAGTTTCGGGCGCTTTGAAACCGAACAGGCCGGGATTGCCGATATTCAGCTCAATGATGTCGTGCCCGGCTTTTTTCAGTTCACCGGCGCGACGCATCAGCGGGCCACGGATTTCGTAGCGCACATTGGCGAGGCTTGAACTGGGCACGATGGTCGGCAGGGACGGCATGGGCGGTCTCGGGGTGGCCGAGAAAACTAGACCGGGGACGCCGCTTTGCCAGTTGCTGTGGTGTGCGCGAAAAAAACGCGCTCGGAGAAAAGTCGGTCAGCCGACTTCGGCGGTCGACTGCCCACCCAACTTGGTCAGCCATTCCCCGGTCAGGCGGTAGGTAGTCCAAGCGGTGGTCGGGGTCGCGCCCAAGCGCTCAAAGAATTCGATCGCGACCGTATTCCACAGCAGCACGGTGAACTCCACGCGACCATAATTGCGCGCCGTTGCCAGCTTCGCGATCGCGCCCAACAGCGCGCTACCGACGCCGCGATTACGGAACTCTTCGGCCACATAAATGTCTTCCAGGTACAACCCGCGCTTGGCGACAAACGTCGAATACGTCTGGAAAAACACCGCAAAACCAGCGGGCCGGCCATCATAAAACGCCAGCACCACTTCGATCACGGTGTCGGGCTTAGTCAGTTCCGCCTTCAGAGCCTCGGCGTTGGATTGGTTCGGCAGCCGTTCATAGGCGGCAAAGGCCGCGATCATGTCGTTGAGCATCACGGCGTCGTCCGCCGTGGCCATGCGCAACGTCAATCCCGGAACCTCTTTTATCGCCACGTGAGCTCCTGAAGCGGCAGTAAACCGACGCGCTCACCAGCGGTCAAGGCGCGCATCCGGCAGCAAGCCGACCGTCGTGCCCGCCGGGCAAACACGCGTGACCGCTGTTGATTGCACCCCCGGCGCCGATGGCGATGACCTGCGCCCGCATGCGCCACGCCGCCCTCATCAGCCTCGGTTGCTCCAAAAATCTTGCCGACAGCGAGGATCTGGTCACCGCTTTGCGCACCGTGGATTTCGGTCTGACCAAGGATCTGGCCAGCGCCGATTTGGTACTGATCAATACCTGCGGTTTTATTGAATCGGCAAAACAGGAATCGATCGAACATATTTTTAAGGCCGCCGAAGGTCGCAAACCTGGCGCGAAACTGTTTGTCGCGGGCTGCCTGACCGAACGCTATCTGAGCGAATTGCAGCACGATATTCCCGAAGTCGATCAATGGGTAGTGTTCAAAGATTACGATCGCTTCCCGGCGGTAGTGAAGGCGCATTTCCCCGACGTGCCGGCGCATCGCCTGACGCACGATCAGCGCAGCCAACTGACGCCGCCGCATTTCGCATTCCTGAAGATCGCCGAAGGTTGCGACAACACCTGTAATTTTTGCGCGATTCCGCTGTTTCGTGGCAAACATCGCTCACGACCTTTGGACGAATTAATCGCACAGGCGAAAACCCTGGGCGAACGCGGCGTGAAAGAGATCAATCTGATCTCGCAGCATTTGGATTATTGGGGCCAGGATCTGTACGGCGAGAAACGCCTGCCGGAATTAGTGCGCGCGATCGCCGCTGCTGCGCCGGATACGTGGGTACGGCTGCATTATTGTTATCCGAATGACTTCACTGACGAGCTGATCAGCGCGATGGCAGAAACGCCGAATGTGGTGCGTTATGTCGATATGCCGATTCAACACGGCGCCGACCGCACCTTGGCGGCGATGGGGCGCAAAACCACCAGCGCACAGATCAGCGAACGCCTAGCGCGCATCCGCGCCGCGATGCCCGACGTGGTGCTGCGCAGCAGTTTCATCGTCGGTTTCCCCGGTGAACGCGATGAAGATTTCGCCGATCTGCTGGCGTTCGCGAAGCGTGAACAATTCGATTCGGTGGGCTGCTTCAAATATTCGGACGAAGACGGCACCACCGCCGCAAAAATGAAACTGAAAGTCGCGTCCGACGTGATCGACGCGCGCCATCATCAATTCATGTCGCAGCAGGCGAAACTGCATCGCGCGCGGCTGAAACGCTGGGTTGGACGCGAATTGAAAGTTTTAATCGATAAGCAGTCGGACTTCGATCAGTTTACCGCTCGGCATTATGGTCAAGCGACCGAAGTCGACGGTGCCACCGTTCTGCACGGCGACGCGCTGACGGTCGGCGATTGGGCGACGGTGACGATCACCGGCACGCGCGGTTACGATCTGATCGCCAGCCCGGTCGCTCGATAAACGATATGCGATTCCTCTTAGGTCTGGTGTTGGCCACGGCCTTGGCCGCGGCCGGTTGCGCACGGCCAGCGGCCGCGCCCGTTTCCGCATCTGTAGCCGACACCGCCGCGCGCGTGCTCGCCTTCCATGGCCACGCGCAGGCGCTCAGCGCCGAACTGCTGCTGCGGATCAAACCGCCGCAACAGGACGCGGTCACCATCACCGCGCATGTGTGGGTGCACACCGACGGCCGGGTGCGCATGAACGCCAGCAAACTGGACGTGACGTTCTGCCAAGCGTTGATCGAGGCCGATGGTTCGTGCACCGCGTGGCTGCCGCGGGCGAAACTGGTCACGCGTACGCCGGCTGCCGCAGATGGCCGGAAATTACCGCCGTTTCTGAGCGATTTGCAGCTAATGGCCAGTGAACTTCGCGACGGCCCGCTGTTGCCGTCGGTCTACGTTTCGAACAGCAGCGTGCCACCGCTGCTGCGCCAGCCGAACCGCGACGGCAGCATCCTGGTGCAGGTCAATTCCGACGGCAGCGCGGCGTTGAAAAAGTTCCTGGACGCGGCCGACGGCGAACGCCTGACGCTGGTTTACAGCAACTACAAAACCTTCGAGACGTTGCGCCGCGCCAGTCTGGTGCAGATGCAGACCCCGAACGATCTCACCGACGTG
Organism: Planctomycetota bacterium; assembly: GCA_038229115.1. Classification (GTDB taxonomy): domain Bacteria; phylum Planctomycetota; class UBA11346; order UBA11346; family UBA11346; genus JBBROQ01. Next base: position 3,047 of record JBBROQ010000070.1, read on the forward strand.
CGCATCAGCGTGCGCGCATTGGAAGAACTGCCGGCGATCAGTAATGAGCGCCTGCGCTTAAACGTTCCCGCCGACGCCGTCGCGGTGGACATCGACACTTTCATCGACCATTTGGGGGACTGATGCCCGCACGCAAACCAGCTTCGGGAGCCCGCCGCGATACCGCTGGCAAACGCCCCGCACCGCCCGCCCGCGATGGCAGCGCCCGCCCATCGCGGAGCGACAGTCGTCCCCCGCGCAGCGACAGCCGGCCACCGCGGACAGAGAGCCGGCCACCGCGTGGCGATAGCCGCCCGCCACGCAGCGAAGCCAAACCGCCACGACCAAGCGGCAAGCCACCGCGTGGCGACTCTCGGCCATCGCGTGGCGACAGTCGTCCTGCGCGTGGCGACAGCCGTCCCCCGCGCAGCGATTCACGTCCACCACGTGCCGACAGCCGCCCCCCGCGTGGCGACAGCCGCCCGCCACGGCCATCCGCTCCCGCGCATACGCCCGAGGCGAAGCCGTCGGGCGCGCCGCCGCGCCGCGATCCCTCCAAGCCGCCGCGGCGGAAGTTGCCCACTGATCGTCTGCGCCGCACCGGCGGCTATTCGGACAAAACGCTGCGCAAAATGGACCGCGGCGCGATCTGGACGCCGGGCCCGGGCGCGCGCACCATCCGCGCCGAGGCGGGGCTGAAACTGGCGCATTTCCTGGTGCAATTGCAGCAGGGCAAGATGTCCAACCGGGCCATACGCCGAGCGCTGGAGGAAAGCTGCTGCCGCATCAACGGGCGCGTGGAAACGTTTGGTTCACGCGAACTCGTCTATGGCGACGTGGTCGAATTTTTTGCGCCGGAAGATCACGAACATCATTTCGACCGCGCGCGCATCCTGTTCGAGGACGAACACATGCTGGCCTATGACAAGCCAGCGTGGCTGGCGGTGACGCCCACCGACGGCCCGAAAAGCTGGAGCCTGCACGACATTCTGAAGCAAGAATTCCCGCTGGTTATCGCGGTACATCGCCTGGATGCCGACACCTCAGGCATCGTGTTGTTCGCGAAAAATACGGCGGCCGCGCGCTCGCTGGAAGATCAGTTTCGCGATCACTTGGTGCAGAAAACCTACATCGCGTTGGTGCGCGGCCATCCGCGCGCCACCGGCACCCATCGCAGTTATTTGGTGAAGACCGATTCCGGCCGCGGGTTTGAACGTTGGGCCAGCGGCCGCGGCCCGGAAGCGCGCGAAGCGGTGACCACCTGGGAAGTCGAAGCCACCGTCGGGCCGTTCGCCGCGCGCGTGCGGGTCGAACCAAAGACTGGCCGCCATCATCAAATCCGCCTGCATTTCAGCGAAATCGGCCACCCGATTTACGGCGACCGCATCTATGGCGATCGCCAGGATCCAATCCAGGTCGGCCGGCATTTGTTGCACGCCGCGCGCGCGCAGCTGAAGCATCCGTTCACCGACGCACCGTTGGATTTGAAAGCGCGGCTGCCGCGCGAATTCACCACGGCAGAACAGCAGCTGGAAAAACTGTAAGCCACCGGCGCGTCGGCTCAGCTTCCGCGCCCATAGCCACCGCCGAATGGCGCTGAACGCTGCTGCACCCGCTGTTCGCCCTGCTGACGCATCTGTTGGGTGCGCTCGAAAAGTGCTGCTGGATTAGCCGCGGGATTGGCTGCTGAATTGGCAGCGGGCATCGTCGTGGGCCGTTCAAATTGACGCCATGGGTGCCGAAGCAGCCATGGGTGCGTCCGACACATTCATGACCATTCGGCGGAATTCGCCGCTTATTCGACCTGCGCCACGCCCGTCGGCTCACAGTTCAGTTCGCCATCACAAACCATCGTTCTGCACGCCGCGAACCGCGGCGTGCAGATTGCCGTCAGCCAGCGGCTTCGTGCAGTTCGCCGTCTAGTACCATCGCGCGGTGGCTCTTGCTTTGCTCATCCAACAGGCGGTGGAGTTCCACCAGCGCCAGATCGGCTAGCTCGTCACGCTTAATCACCACCGCGGTGGGGCGCTTGGTGCGCTCCAAAATACGGTCGTCGGCGATCACCACGCGTTCAGCCTTGCCGCCCAGCAACTTCAGCGCCTGCACCGCTTCGACGCTTTCCAGGTCGGGCATGATCACGGCGTCGGGCATTTCCTTCAGCGACGCGGCGCGGGTTGCGACCTGCGACAGATCATCGAACAACAATTCAGAATGGATCGGCAGCGAATCTTCCATGAAGGCGCACTGCATTCCGGCGCGTTCCTTCAGACTTTCGGCTTCGGGCAAGGTCACGCCGCGGACTTCGCGCACGCGGCCGATGAAGGCAATCTTCCGGCAGCCTTTGCGGATCAGGTGACGAGCGGCCAGATACCCCGAACGAAAGCTGTTGGGCACGATCGACGACGCGTTGCAGCGACTTGGGGCACAGCCAATGATCAGCATCGGCCGACGCAGATCGGCCAGTTGCTTCAGGTGCGGTTCGTGGCCCAACCCAATGCACAGAATCACGCGTCCAGGCCGGCGAATACGATCAACATCGGGGCCATAGGCAGGGTCGCCGGCGGTGATGTGGTAGCGCTCGATCTCAATGCCATCGGCCTGGCACCGCTCAGCGATACGACGTTCGACCTGACCGTAGAAATCATCCTTTGGCTCAGGCGAAGTCGAACCGACTAACAGCGTTAGCTTACGATTAGGCAAGCTGCGCACGAACAGACCGACGCCGCGGCGCGCGGTGCACAAGCCCGATTCCATCAAGCGGCTGACCACTTTTGAAATCGTATTGGGGCTGGCCGAGAAGCGTTTCGCCAAGGTCCGCACCGAGGGCAGACGACTCGAAGCCGGATAACCACCGGCCTCAATGTCCGAGCGCATTACGCGATAAATCTCTTCTTGGCTGGCCTTCTCTTTCACGGTCCCTGCTTTCTGCATCGGCAATGGCGGTTCGGTCCGACGTGCAGCTCGTGCTGGTAGTCGGACTCGGAAGGTGCGCATATCACGCCGCGACCGGTAACAGTCAACGCGTAGCAGCAACTGTCAGCACGCGCAGGCCAACGAGTACTTCATTGGCCGCGCCCGTTGCGACCTCGCAATTACGTCAAGGCGTCCAGGCGCGCACGCGCGCGATACCACGTCGGCCAAGCGCGAACGCCGGGCGGCGGCGCGATATGCGCAAGCGCCACGCACGCCGCGCCCGAACCCGACATCAGATGCGGCACGGGCTGCGCGCGCAGCCACGCCAACAGCTCGGCCACCGGCGCGCACAACCGGCACGCCGGCGCGGTCAGACGATTGTGCAGCGGTGGCTCGCCTTCGGCCGCGAGGCGCGCCAGCAACTCCGTCGCGCCCAGTGCTGCGCGCGGACCACGCTCGGCATCGGTCAGTTCGCGATAGACCGCCGGCGTCGGCAGACTGGCGTCCGGCATCAACACCGTCACTGCGCGGCGCGGCAGATCCGCAAGCGCCGTCAGCCGCTCGCCACGCCCGTGCGCCAGGGCACTGCCACCGATCAGAAAAAACGGTACGTCCGAACCCAATTCAGCCGCCATTGCGGCCAGCGTCGCGGATGGCAGTGGGATTGGCGCTAATCGATTTAGCGCGCGCAACACTGCCGCGGCGTCGCTGGAGCCACCGCCAAGACCGGCGCCGCTAGGCACGCGCTTGCTCAATTCGATCGCAATCTGGCCCAGCGGCTGCACCGCCGCATACGCCGCTGCCGCGCGCCAGGCCAGGTTTCCAGCGTCCACCGGCAAGCTCAGATCGTCGCAGGCCAAGGTGATGCCGGTCGTAGCCGCTGCGGAAACCGTCACCGTCACCGTGTCGTGCAGCTCTAAGGTCTGGAACACCGACTCAAGTTCATGGAAGCCATCCGCCCGCCGACCGAGGATTTCCAGATACAGATTCACCTTCGCAGGCGCGGCGCAGATGCTGGTTTTTGCGTCGTTTTGAGAGTGGGCGGCGGTGCTGGCGGTCATCAACATTACCCTTCGCCGACCAAGCTGCCGGTCAACCGCAGGTGCTGCCGCAATCGTATTTCCGGACCTGCGCGGTGAGCACGCCGCACAGCGCATGGTCCATCATACACCAGTGTTAGGGCGAAGGTCTGCCATGTTGAGTGGTTTTGTTGCGCTCTGAATAGTGCGCACTCTTCCTACGGGGCCACCTCGCAGCGAAGTCTCAGAAGGTTTCCATCTCTGTGCTGTCGTCCTTTGCTCCCCCCGGGAGGTTGCATGTCGAAGAAGTTCCTGGCCGCCGTTCTGCTCTCCGCCTCCTTGGGCGCGTTGGCCCACGGCGCTGATTTTACGCCGGATAAGAACTTCCCGACCAACGACCAAGCCAAAGACCTGCTCGCCGAAGGCGTGAAGCAATACCGCAGCGGCCGCTACCCGCAGGCCGCCGCCGCATTCCGGGCCGCGCTGAAGCTTGACCCCGATAATCATTTGATGTTCGACTTCTATCAAGCTGCGGGCGACGCCTTGCTGGTGAAGATGGAACAGTACGACGAGCTCGGCGACGTACTCAAAGACGTCCTGCGCCGCGCCCGCATCTACCAAAAGGAAATGCGCCGCAGCCCCGAATACATCGAGCTGCTAATCTCCAAGCTGGAAAAGAGCGACGAAGAACGCGTGGTCGCGACCCGCGAACTGGTCGCGGTCGGCCCCCTGGCGGTGCCCGCACTACTGGCGCGTATTAACGACAACCGCCAAGACGAGCTGCGCGCCAACGCCCGCATCGCGCTGACGCAGATGGGCTACCGCGCGGTGCTCGCGCTCAGCGAAGCCCTGAAGGCCAGCGATCAACGCCAAGTGGTCACCGCCGCAGCGATCCTCGCCGACATCGGCGATCCGCGGCCGCTGCCGAAGCTGAAACAGCTGCTCGATAGCAAGACCACCGACGACACCACCAAGCGCGTCGTCACCAACAGCATCGAAGCGATCCGCAAAGCCTCGCGGCTGACCGAAGTCGCCAGTGCTGATCAGTTGTATTTTACCGAGGCCCTGCGCTATTTCCGCGGTCCCGACTTGGTTCGCGACGAACAGGTCGCCAACGAGAGCCTGGTTTGGCGCTGGGACGACACGGCCAAGAAGCTCAGCTACGTCAAAGTCCCGCGTTACGCCTGGAATGAATTGATCGCCGAACAACTGCTGTTTGATGGCGCCACCGCGTATCCGCAGTTTTCTGGCTATTATCCGCTGCTCGCTGCCGATCTCGCCGCACAAGCGGTCGAAACCGAACTGCGCGCGCGGCTGGCCAAGGAAAACACCATTCCGCTCGATCAGCAAAGCGCTGATGAACAAATGGACGCCATCGCCGTGCGCGTGCAGGCGCTCGCCGAAGTCGGTAACCGCGTGAGATTGGTCGGCGGTCCGAATCTGTACCGTGCGGTACAGCAGGCGATCGTGTCTGAACGCACTGACGTTGCCGCATACCTGCTGCGTGAACTCGAAGATCCGGTGTTGGCCCGCGCCGATGTGCTGCTGCCGACCAAGGCTGAAGGCCTGAGCCCAGAAAAAGCCGGCACCGTCTTAGTCGCCGCGCTCGACCACAACGACAAGATCATCCGCTATCAGGCTGCGATCACGCTCGCGACGCTTGACCCGGCACTGGAATTTTTCAACGCCGACAAGGTCGTGCCGATCCTCGCTGATGCGGTTAGCGAATGGGGCGCGCGCGTCGCCCTGGTCATCGATCAGGACTACCGTCAGCGCAACACCGCGCGCGAGCAGCTGCACAGCAAGGGCCTGTTGGCGTACACCGCCATCGACGGTTCCGAAGCTCTGCAGCGCCTCGAAGAGGCGCCGATTAAGGATGTCATCATCCTGGCTGGTGACCTGCTACCCTCATTGCGCGACGAACATGGCGCGCTGATCAAAGTGCCCGAACAGCAGGCCGACACGCTGGTGGCGAAGTTGAAGGAAGACTGGCGCGCCAAAAGCACGCCGATCTTCATCAGCTTGCCGGAAGACGCCGACCTCGCGAACAAACTCCAGAAGGCCTTCGACGGCAAAGTTGCTGGCTTCATCAAGAAGCCGTTCAACGCCGACGACATGAACGGCAAAATCGAGTTGGCGCTCAAAGACGCACAGCTGCCAAACGTGAATCGCGAAGTCGCCGAAGACATCGCCCTGCGTGCGGCCCTGGCCCTGGCCAAGCCCAATCCCGCCCGCACCCAATTCGACCTTTCGCGCGCCGCGGAAAAACTTGCCGCCACGCTCGAAGCGCGCGTCGATGGCTTGCGTATCGCCAGCGCCGAAGCGCTCGCGGTCGCCGCCCGTGGCAAACAGGGCGACTCGGTGAAGGCGCTGATCACGAAGGTGACCGACCTGTATGGTGCGCAGGACGCTTCGCTGAAACCAGCGGTACGTGCTGCGTTCCTTGACGCCATTGGCCAGTTGAACCCGACCCACGAAGCGTCGGTCGCGATCCTCAGCAAAGCCCTGGCCTTCGCCGATCAGGGCAATCCGGCTGGAGCCCTGGCCGTGCGCACTGCCGCCGCCACCGCGATCGGCTCGGGCGTGGCGACGACGCCCGAATTGCTGCTGCGCTATCAGACCGAACAGCGCCTCGATGTGCGTGGTGCCGGTGCCGACAAGCCGGCCGCCGATGCCACTACTGATGCTGCTAAACCCGCCCCCGCCGCGGAGGCCGCGCCGGCCGCCGATGCTCAGCCCGCTACCGAACCTGCTGCCGCGCCTAAGTAAGGCCTTCCCCACGGAGCCCGTGCAATGAGCACCACTGTCAAAGTCTTCATCGTCCTCATCCTGGTCATGTCGCTGGGATTCATGTACACGACGATGGTCCAGTACGCGACGCGCGAAAACTGGAAGCGCCGCTGGAATCAGGAAACCAAGGAGCTGATCGCCGAGGTTCAAGCCCGCGATCAGGCGATCGCCAAGTACACCTTGGAAGCCACCAAGGCCTCCAATCAGGTGGTCAACCTGAACTCCCTGATCAACGACCTGCAGGTGAAGATCAAGGATCAGGAAAACCAGATCACGGAGAAGTCGCAGGAGATCCAGAATCTTCAGCTGACCACCAAGAAGCAGGAGGATAAGTACGTCCGTCTGCAGGAAGACTTTCTGGCGCAGTCGAAGTCGCTGGAACTGGTGCGTCAGCGCAACGCTGAACTGACCCACATCGCTCAGGTCGCGCGCGGCGTCGCCTTCAACCTGAACGTCAAGCTGGCTGAAGTCGAAGACGACCTCAACAATGCGCAGACTGAGCTGACCAAGCGCGCCGAGCACATCGATGCGCTCGACAAAGACCTGAACAAGAACAAGGCCGTGGTCGCGCTGCTGCGCGAACGTAATCCGAAGCTGTACACATCGCTGGTCGACGAAAAGGCCAGCACGCAGTATCTGCAAGGCGTCGTCGCCGCAGTGCGCAGCAATCCCCAGGGTCAGCAAGACTTGGTGATGCTGACCATCGGCAAAGAGGAAAAGGTTGAGGATGGCGTTGAATTCATCGTCTTCCGCGGCAACCAGTACATCGTGAAGGTGCGTGTCGAACGCGTGCTCAACGACATGGCCGCCTGCCGCGTGGTGCCCGATTCATGGAACACCAACAACCTGCAGATCCAACAGGGCGATCTGGCCGCGAACCGTCTCTAAGCGCCCCGGCGCAGGAACACGTCCATGGAAGACAACGACAAGATCTATTTGTGGCTAGTGGTCATCAGCCTGGTCGCCCTACTGGCGGCGATCGGGTTTGGTTGGGCCGAGATTCTCGACCTGAAGGACCAGACCATCGTCACCGGCGGTAAGTAACCCGCAGCCGCGATTCCATAAACGCAAAAACCTCGGCAATCGCCGAGGTTTTTGCGTTTATGGACGTTCGCCGAACTACCCAACTACCGGACGCCGGCTCAATCGATCCGCTGAAACACCACCATCACGCGTTCCGGGTCGCCGTCTTCCAACACCACGCGGCGTTCGGACACAAAGCGAAAGCCGAGGCGGTCAGCGGCGGCGAGCGCCGCCGCTTTTTCCTCGCCGGCGAATGCTGGGCCTTTGTAGATGATGACGTGGCCAGAACGGTGCAGGAGATCGACAGATTCGGCTAAAACCTCGGCAGCTTGGCCCATCGCGCGGCACAGCACCAGTTGCGCGTGCCGGTACAGATCGCGCCCCGCAGCCACGGCAGTGGTTTCGCCGCCGCGCAAATGCAGGGCGGTGGCGCGTGGATTGCCGGTCAGTGGGCACGCCGCGGCGAGAAAATCAGCCTTTTTACGCCGCGCGTCGATCAGCACCCACGGCACTTCCGGAAACCACAACGCCAACGGCAGACCCGGATAACCGCCGCCGGAACCGAGGTCGATGCACGGCGAGCCCTGGCTTAGGTGCTTCAGCCGCGCATCACCAAGCACACTTAGGCTGTCGAGCACATGCAGCTTCAAATACTCGCGCGGCGTGGTGATGCGGGTCAGGTTCAGCCAAGCATTCACGCCGAGCAGGTGACCGTACAGCGCTTCCAAAGCAGGACGTTTCGCGTCTGCGCCAGCAATGCCCAACGCCGTGCAACGAGTGCTGAACCACGCCCAATCCGCGTCAGGAAACGCCACCGGCGGATGATCGGCCGGGGCGAACGATCCGGCGCCTGGGCCGGTCGCCAAGGCGCGGGTGCGCGGGGCCGGCGCGTGCGGAGATAGACGGTCGGCGGATTCGAGCGGCTCGGTCATTGGCGGGACTGTTCCGGCGGAAGCGCGCACGCAAGAAGCACACGCGTAGAGACAAGCAGCGCACGCGTAGAGACAAGCTGCACTCCACGCGCGCTGCACGCCTTGCCCCCCGGCGGCATCGCGAACACTGCCCGCGTGGACTACCTCGTCATCGCCCGCAAGTATCGCCCGCAGACCTTCGTCGATGTCTCGGGACAGGCGGTGGTCGCGCGCACGCTGACCAACGCCATCCGTTCCGGCCGAGTCGCGCATGCGTATTTGTTCACTGGCCCGCGCGGCGTCGGCAAGACCAGCATGGCGCGCATCCTGGCCAAAGCGCTGTGCTGCGAATCCGGGCCGACCGCGACCCCCTGCGGCACCTGCGAACACTGCCGCATGATTACCGACAGCACCCATCCGGACGTGGCCGAAATTGACGCCGCACGTTTCAGTGGCGTCGATGCGATCCGCGATCTGGCTGACAATGCCGCCTTCGCGCCCAGCCTCGCTCGGCTGCGCATCTTCATCCTCGACGAAGTGCACATGCTTAGCGCCAACGCCTGGAACGCGCTGTTGAAAGTATTGGAGGAACCACCGGCGCATGTGCGCTTCATCTTCGCCACTACCGAAGTCGACAAGGTTTTGCCAACCGTGCTGTCGCGTTGCCAGCGCTTCGATTTTCGCGCCATCGATCTGGAAGACATCGTCGCGCGGCTGCGCGTCATCATTGCCGATCTGAAGGTCTCGCTCAGCGACGGCGTGCTGTACCGCATCGCGCGCGCGGCCGGCGGCGGCATGCGCGATGCACAGACACTGTTGGATCAGCTGATCGCGGTCAGCGACGGCGCGGCGTCTGAAGAAGATCTGAATCTGCTGTTGGGCGCGGCGCGCGGCGGTGATGTGCAGCGCATCCTCACTGACCTCGCCGAGGGCCGCATTCCGCCCGCGCTCGAAGCGCTAGATCGCATCTGCGCTGATGGCGTCGCGCCGGCGACATTCCTGGAACAACTCATCGATCATGTGCGCACCATCCTGCTGGTGCAAACCTGCGGCCCTGCGTCGCCCGTCGTGCGGCGATTGGGCACGCTGACGCCGGAATTAGAAGCACAGGCAAAACTGCTGACGCCGGAAAAAGCCCTGCGCATTTGCCAGCTGCTGATCGGTGGCCAGCAGGCGCTGCGCCATGGTGTTGATCCGCGCTTGCAGCTCGAACTGCTGGCGGTGCGTATCGGCGGCTTGGGCAATATTGCCGATGTCGAAACCCTGCTGCGGCGATTGGAGCGGCTGGAATCGGCGCCGTCGGTAGCTGCTGCGCCCGTGCGACGCGCGGAGCCGCCGCACCCTTAGGTCGGCCGGCCCCTGCGGGAGGGGAACCGGCCGCGCTGCCCGTCGTTCCCGCAACCGTCGCCCTCGCACCTGTCGTCCCCACCGCAGCCATTTCCTTCGTCGCGCCCATCGCCACCGCGCTCGCGCCAGCAGCATCGACCAACACACCGTTGGATGATCTGCGCCGCCGTTGGGGTGACATCGCGCGCGCAGCGCTCGGCCAAGGCCATGCGCTGTTGGCGGCGGCGCTGACCGAAGCACAGCCGCTGACCTTGGTCGGTGAAACGTTGACGATATCTGCTCCGCCGAATCGCAGCGCGACGTTTGGTGATCCGGCGCATCTACGCGCGCTGTCGCAGGTGTTGTTGGCAACCGTCGGCCGGCCGTTGCAGATCAGCATCGCGACCGCGGTCGGCAGCGAACGCGGCGATCGCTATCGGGCTGCCGAAGAACATCCGTTGGTGCGCGAGTTCCGGCAAAAACTCGACGCCGACATCGTCGCGCGCGAACGGGTCGACGAAGCCACCTGGCGCGAGCGGCTGCTTTTGCGCGAGCAGCAGACAGCACGCGAGCAACTGCCAGCGCGCGA
>JBBROQ010000071.1:0-13589 GCA_038229115.1 Planctomycetota bacterium
CAGTGCGACCTGCACCAAACGGTCGGCGCCAACGGCCAGCGCGGTGTGCGGTCTGGCGGCAGCCACTCCCGCCGCGGCCAGGGGCAGTAGGGCGAGCGCGATCAGCAAGACAGGCAGGAGGAGCATGACGGGACTCGCACGGTGTAGAGAAAGGCAGCGCTTGGCGGCCAGGGGGGCGCGTCTGTAAACACGCACAGGGGGGCGCGTCTGTAAACACGCACAGCAGTACACGACATATAATTCGTGTATTGAGAATCACAATGAAAATGTCGTATGAGTCGATAGAAAACGGCATGGCCAAGAAAAAACAGGAAGTCCCCGTCGAGCCACAGCCGGGCTGGACGTTCCTCAGCAACTACGCGCACGTCATCATCGTGCTGTCAGCGCAGCCCGACTTACGCCTGCGCGACGTGGCGGTGCAGGTCGGCATCACCGAACGTGCGGTGCAGCGCATCATCGCCGATCTGACTGCGGCCGGCTATCTGACCGCCGAACGCGTCGGGCGCTGCAACACCTACACCATCGATCGCCGGGCGCGGCTGCGCCATCCGATCGAAGCGCACCGCAGCATCGGTGATCTGGTCGCCCTCGGCAGCTGATCTAGCTGAGCAGGTGTCGGCGCTAGCGCGGCCTGCGCAGCGCCGGGCACCGGTGGTCATGATGATGAATTGATTGGTACGCCAGTCGCGCTGCGGTTGATCACCTCACTGCGAGACCGCCATGCCTGTATCCGCGCCCAACGCTGCGGTCGCTTGCGCCACTGAACCGGCGACTCTGTCTGGCCTGAGTGCCGAGGTGGCGCGCCAACGCTTAGCGATGGATGGCCCCAACACCTTGCGGGGTCAGGACCGCCGCGGGCTGTTCGCGATCGCTTGGGAAGTGGTGCGCGAGCCGATGTTCATCCTGCTGGTCGCGGCCGGCGTGCTGTATGTGGTCATGGGGAAGCCCGGCGATGCGGCGATGCTGTTGGGCTTCGTGTTCGTGGTCATGGGCATCACCATCGTGCAGGAACGGCGCACCGAGCGGGCGCTTGATGCGCTGCGTGAACTGTCGAGCCCGCAGGCCACGGTGATCCGTGATGGCCAACGCCAACGCGTGCTGGCCGCGACGGTGGTGCGCGGCGATTGGCTGGTGCTGGCCGAAGGCGAGCGCGTGCCGGCGGATGCGCTGTTACGGCAGGGTCAAAACCTGAGCGTCGACGAATCGTTGTTGACCGGCGAATCGGTGCAGGTGGGCAAAACGCCGTCGCCGCATGCGACCAGTATCGATCCGCCCGGCGGCGATGGGCTGCCCTCGTTGTTTTCCGGCACTCTCATCATCGCCGGGCAAGGCGTGGCCGAAGTGGTCGGCACCGCCACGCGTACGGAACTGGGCAAGATCGGTGTGGCGCTGCAATCGGTGCAATCCGAGGCGACGCTGCTGCAACGCGAGACCGGCCGGCTAGTGCGGATCCTGGCTATCGTCGGCTTGGCGCTGTGCGCGGTGGTGGTGGTCGCGTACGGCCTCAGTCGGGGCGGCACGATGAGCGCATGGCGCGACGGCGCGTTGGCCGGCATCGCCATGGCGATGGCGATCTTGCCGGAAGAATTTCCGGTTATTCTCACGATTTTTCTGGCCTTAGGCGCGTGGCGCATTGCGCGTTCGCGGGTGCTGACGCGGCGCATGCCAGCGATTGAGACCCTGGGCGCGGCGACCGTGCTGTGCACCGACAAGACCGGCACGCTGACCATGAATCAGATGACGGTGAGCGCGGTGATTGCGGGCGATGCGCGTACGCAGCTTGGGCGTGATGCGATCAGTCCGGCTGCGCGGCGCGTGCTAGAACTGGCGGCGCTCGCGAGTCGCCCCGAACCGTTCGATCCGATGGAGCGCGCGATTCGGCAGGCTGCGGTTGCCGCCAGCGCCACGAGCGGGTCGACCTCTGCGGAGGGCTGGACCTTGGTGCGCGAATATCCGCTGACGCCGGCGCTGCTGACGGTCAGTCATGCGTGGCAACCGCCACCGGAGCAAAGCAACGTCAACGCCAGCCCTGCGCCTTTGCTGGTTGCCAGCAAAGGCGCGCCGGAAGCCATCATCGCGCTGTGCCACATGAGCGCGGACCAACGTCAGACGCTGATCGAGAAAACGTCAGCTTTGGCGGCTGAAGGTCTGCGCGTGCTGGGGGTCGCGCATGCTGCGATCGCGGCCAACGCGTTGCCGACCGAGCAACGCACCTTGGCGCTGGAATTCGCCGGGCTGATCGCGTTGGCCGATCCGCTGCGCCCGGGGGTTCCGGCCGCGGTGGCCGAGTGTCACGGTGCCGGCATTCGCGTGCTGATGATCACCGGCGATTACCCGACCACCGCGCAGGCGATCGCACGTCAGGCCGGCATCGCCAATGCAGACGACTGCATCACCGGAACGGAATTGACGGCGATGTCGGACGCGGAACTGGCGCAGCGCATTCGCACCGTCGCGGTGTTCGCGCGCGTGGCGCCGGCGCAAAAACTCCGCTTGGTGCAGGCGCTGAAGGCCAACGGCGAGGTGGTGGCGATGACCGGCGACGGCGTCAATGACGCGCCGGCGTTGAAGGCTGCCCACATTGGCATCGCCATGGGCGGACGCGGCACGGACGTCGCGCGCGAATCCGCGGCGCTGGTGCTGCTGGACGATGATTTCGCGGCGATCGTCGCGGCGGTGAAACTCGGCCGACGGATCTTCGACAATCTCAAAAAAGCCTTCGCGTTCACCTTTGCAGTGCATGTGCCGATCGTCGGCCTATCGATGCTGCCGGTGTTTATGCCAGGGTGGCCGCTGCTGCTTTTTCCAGTGCACATCGTGTTTCTGGAACTGGTCATCGATCCGTCCTGTTCGCTGATTTTTGAGGCCGAGGACGCCGAGCGCGAGATCATGCAACGTCCGCCGCGCCCGCCGCAGGAACGACTGTTCGCGCTGAAAAACATTTGGTTGAGCCTACTGCAAGGTGCGAGCGTGTTGGTGGTGTGCGTCGCGATCTTTCACTACGCGCTACCAGCGCGAGGTGAGGACGCTGTGAGGTCGCTCGTGTTTACCGCCTTGGTCAGCGGGATCCTGGCGATCATCGTCATCAACCGCTCGTGGAGTCGCAATCTGTTCGCGATTCTCCGCATGCCCAATGCCGCGCAGTGGTGGGTGGTCAGCAGCGCGGCGCTGCTGCTTGCGGCCGTGGTGATGATCCCAGTGACGCAGCGGCTGTTTCATTTTGCGCCGGTGCGCGCCACCGATGCCGGCATCGCGGTGATTGTCGGTCTGCTATGCGTGAGCTGGTTCGAGTTGGTTAAACGGAGGCGGAGTCGCCGCGCTCTGAGGCTGACGAATACACGCTGAATCTTTCAATTTTTGCGCGGAATGTGCTTGGAAGGATCCAGGCTCTGACGTATCACCGCAGCGCACCCATTACCCAGGAGCGATCATGTCCAAAGAGAAGAATGCCAAAAAAGAGACCAAGAAGGCCCCGGCCTTGTCGCTGAAAGAAAAGCGCGCGGTCAAGGCGTCGAAGAAGAAGTAACGTTCGCAGGCCTCGCTCGACGAAGGTTGAGCGGGGCCCGCGGGTTTTGAGTCAAAGCCGCAACGTTAGCGCAAACGCCGCATTTCTTCGCGTTTTGCTGCATCACGTTTGGCATCAGCGATCGCATCCAACACTATTTGCGCATCGACCACGCCGCGCGCGGCTTGGAACTTTCCAGTCAGTCGGGTGTCGGCAAGCAACGCCCGGTTCTGATACAGCAGCCACATTTCATTGCCGTAGTCAGTCCGTTTCAGTTCCGGCGCGAAGCGTGAAAAGAAGCGGGTGATATTGGCGACATCGCGGATCAGCAGCCGTTTGGCATTGTTGTTCGCGGTTGCGTCCACTGCCTGCGGCAGATCGATAATCGTCGGCCCATGGGCAGCGGCCAAAATGTTGAACTCCGACAAGTCGGCATGCACCAAACCGGCGCGCAGCATCGCTGCGACTTGGTTCACGATCGCATAGTGCACCTGCACCGCAGCGGCGCGGTCGTAACGTGCCGCCGCGATCTGCGGTGCGGGTTCGCCGGCCGCGTCGCAGACCAAATCCATCAGCAGCACGCCCTCGTGATTCGCCAATGGCCGCGGGATGCGCACGCCAGCCGCGAACAGCCGCTCCATCGCTGCGGCTTCGGCGTCCTGCCAGGCTTCTTCACGTTTCTTTTTGCCGAACTTGCTGCCGTTATTCATCGCCCGCTGTTCGCGGCTGTCGGCCGCCTGCCGGCCTTCAACATAGTCCTGCCGTTGCCGAAAGGTGCGCGCCTCGATGCGTTTATAGACCTTGGCCGCGCACACCGTGCCCTCGGCCCTTACCACATAGACCGACGCTTCCTTCCCGCTCTTCAACTGCCGCAGTACCTGTTCGATGGTGCCCAGTTCGAGCAGCTCGCGCAGCGTCTCAGGAATCAGCATGACGACGACGTCTCCGTGCTCTTGAATACCGTGATGCCGCTGCAGCGGAAGGCGCTCGCGGAGCGGCGCGGAAAGTACGTTCAGAGCACGTTCACCGTCGCGTAGGTGTCAGAGTCGCGCTACGTCGGTGGTTCGCTGGCCTAAGCGTTCTGGCCGAGCGCGCTCAACGGCAGCTTGAAAAATATGCTGATGAAAAGCAGTCGGCGTGCGGCGCTATGTTGAGACCGAAATAATTGCAGCCAACTAAGCATCGCTGCCACCAGCGTGGTGACCGCGGCGGCAATGATGATGCCTAGGTGCGGGCTTTACCCGCGGTCGGCGCGAACACACGCCGACCGCAGGATCAGAGGCTTAATTCGCGTGCTGCCCGATGAATTCGCGCAGGCGCGGTTCGGGCGCAAAGCCCAATTGCTGACCGACGACTTTGCCGTCCTTGAACATCAACAGGGCGGGGATGCTGGAAATACCGTATTCCTGAGCGGTGGCGGGATGTTCGTCGACGTTCAGTTTGCCGATTTTGACCGTGGCTTCGAGGTCCTTCGACAGCTTCTCGATCACCGGCCCGATCATTTTGCAGGGGCCGCACCAGGGGGCCCAGAAGTCGACCAGCACGGGCTTGTCGCTCTTCAGCACGTCGTTGGCGAAATTGCTGTCGGTGAATTCCTGAGTCATGGCGTATTCCTGAGGGTGAGTACGGACCGTAAGCAGCCCAGGATGACCAGCAACCGACCTGGATGGGTTCGCCCCATCAGATCGAACGCGCATCAGTGAGTTGATCGAGCACGAGATTGAGCGTCAGCAGGAATCCAGCCAACACCGCGCACGGCACCAACACTGGCGCCCAGTTGGTGGTCAGCGGTGTCAGGGTCGCGGTCACGCCCCACACGATGCGGCCAAAGCTGTGCGGCGCGGCGTCGGACACCACGCCGATGAACGACAGAAAACTTTCCAACATGATCAGCCACGGCAGCAGCAACGCGCCCTGGGTCAACACCGTTGGCGCTAACGCCGGCGCGACATGCACGCGCAGTCGTCGCCACGTTCCGACGCCGATCGCGCGGGTCGCTTCCATCCACGCTTCGCCGCGCAGCCGCAGCACCTGCGCGCGCACCACCCGGCTGATGCTTTGCCAGTACAACAGGCCCATGTCGGCGCAGACCACGATCATGCCCCACGGTTTCAGCGCCGCGGCCAGGACCAAAATCACCACCACCGCCGGCACCCCGGCGGTGGCTTCGGCCAAGCGCATCAGCACCCCGTCCAGCCGCGCCGGTCCCAGCGCCGCCGCCGTGCCCCAAGCGCTGCCGATAATGAGCGCCACCAACGCGCCGGTGCCGGCGACGATCAAACTGGTGCCCAGCGCCAGCGTCAGTCGCAGCGCCAAACTGCGGCCCAATTCATCGGTGCCCAACCACGTCCGCCCGCCGGCGTGCAGGTGCACGAACGGCGGCAGCAGCCGATCGACCGGGCTGGTGGTTTCGGCGCGCACACCGGCCAAGCGCTCGGCCACGCACGCGCCGTCCCAACGCAGTCCGCACAGCCCCAGGACCACAAACAACGTCAACGCGGCGCGGGCAAGCATCCGCGCACGCTGGCACGCATTGCTCGCCCCCGCAACCGGCCACCATCCCGCCCATGCCCACCGACACCCTGCCCGTCACGGTTCTGCCCAGTTTGTTGTCCGCGGATTTCGCGCATTTGGCCGATGAGCTGAAGCGTTGCGAGGATGCCGGCGCGACGCTGATCCATCTGGATGTGATGGACGCGCATTTCGTCCCCAACCTCAGTTTCGGGCCGGTGGTAATCGAGGCGCTGCGCCGCGTCACCCGCCTGCATTTTGACGTGCATCTGATGATGACCGACCCGATTCGGTATCTTCACGACTACCGCAACGCGGGCGCCGATGCGGTCACCATTCATGTCGAAGCGCTCGGCCAGCGCCGTCTGGAAGACGCCATCGCCGCGATCCGGGCCAGCGGCGCGCAAGTCGGCCTGGCGCTGAACCCCGACACCGATCCCGAACTGTGGTTCCCGCATTTCACCACCGTCGATCTGGTGATGTTTATGACCGTGTATCCGGGCTTCGGCGGGCAGGCGTTTATCCCGCAGGTACGCGCGCGCATCCGTGCTACCCGAGCGGCGTTTCCATCGCTGCCGATCCAGGTCGATGGCGGTATCAACCGCGACACTATTCCGATGGTGCTGGCCGATGGCGCGAACCGTTTGGTCTGCGGCAATGCGTTCTTCAAAGACCCAGATCCGGCGGAGTTTCTGCGTTGGGCGCAGGCGCAGAAATTACTGACGGCGGCGCCGCGGCCGACTTCGCCGGTCGACGCGTGAACGCAGAACCAGCGGCTTTGACGCCTGCACAACAGCGCGAAGAACGCGGTCTAGCGCCGTACGCTTTCCGCTCGGCGCAATCGCGCGGCCGCGACCACGCCATCACCGCCGATCCCTGGCGTACCGACTGCCAACGCGACCGCGGGCGTATCGTGCATGCGCGTTCGTTCCGGCGGTTGCAGTACAAAACCCAGGTGTTCACCAACGACGAGGGCGACCACTTTCGCACCCGCCTGACGCACACCTTGGAAGTCGCGCAACTGGCGCGCGGGGCCGCGATTCGCCTGGGCCTGAACGAAGACTTGGCCGAGTGCATCGCGTTGGTCCACGATGTCGGCCATCCGCCATTTGGACATCGTGGCGAAGATCTGCTGCGCGACCTGATGGCCGACCACGGCGGCTACGAACACAACCGTCAGGGCCTGCGCATCGTCGAAGAACTTGAATCGCCGTATGCCGAGCACGCGGGCCTGAACCTGTCCTACGAAGTGCGCGAAAGCATCGTGAAACACAGCGCGCAGTATGATCGCGCGCGCATTCCGCTGCGTTTCCGGCCGGATGAAGCGCCCTTATTAGAAGCGCAACTCGCGGACGAAGCCGACTCGCTGATCTATGACTGCCATGACCTCGATGACGGCCTGCGCAGCGGCATCATCGACCTCGACCAATTGCAACAGGTCGCGTTGTGGGCCGGCGCGTGGGACGAGGCCCGCGCGCGCACGCCGCGCGCCGCCAACACCAAGCTGGTCACTGACCTCGCGCTGCGCATTTTGCTCGACAGTTTTTTGGCCGCGCTGGTCGAGCACAGCAGCGCGAATCTGACGCGTGAGCACATCACCGACGTTGCGGCAGTGCGCGCCAGCCGCGCGCCGCTGATCGCGCTACCGCCCAGCATGCAGCAGGCAAAGCAGGCGCTTGAAACCTGGCTGTTCGCGAATCTGTACCGGCACCATCGCGTGAATCGCACCTTCCATACTGCGCGCCGGATGCTGACCGAGTTGTTCCAATTTTATGTCGCGCACCCTGACAGCCTGCCGCCGGTCCACGCCGCACGCGCCGACGGTGCCGGGCTGCATCGTGCGGTCGCCGACTACATCGCCGGCATGACCGATCGCTTCGCGCTCGAAGAATACCGCGCGATTTTCCAGGCCTGATCGCGGCCCCGCTCGCACGAGAAAGTGGCTTTCCCATGATGCTCCTCACCCGTCGGTTCGCGTTCTCCAGCGCCCATCGCCTGCTTAGCCCGGCGCTGTCCGCGGCCGAGAACGAAGCCGCGTTCGGCGCCTGTCAGCACATCCACGGCCACAACTACCGCCTGGAAGTCACCATCCGCGGCGAGCCTGATCCGCGCACTGGGTTCTTCTGCAACGTGCTGGAATTTGCCGCCGCGGTTGAGGCGCTGATCGTGCAACCCAGCGACCATCGCATGTTGAACGAGGTCGCGCTGTACGTCGGTGCCCCGACCACCATGGAAGGCTTGGCGTCGCGTATTTGGCAGGTGCTCGAACCCGCGCTCGCCAGCAAAGGCATGCAGTTGGCCACGGTGAAACTCGGCGAAACCGAGGAGCATTGGGTGACACTGCAACGGGAAGCGTGACCACAGTCGTTGCCGATTACGCTTTGCCCGACGCCGCGCTGATCGCGCGTTGCCGGATCGAGCGCATGACGTCCGGCGGCCCGGGCGGCCAGCACGCCAACAAAACCATGAGCGCGATCCGCATCGTGCATCTGAGCACCGGCATCGAAGCCCGCGGCGGCGACCATCGCGAACGCGCGCGCAATCAAGCCGACGCACTGATGCGCGTGCGCGTGCGTTTGGCCGCGATCATTCGTGGAGTCAGCGATCCGGCGTGGCTGGCGCGTCATCGCCGCGGCACGCGTCTGGCGCTGGGCGCGCACGCGCAGGAGTTTCACTTGGTCGCAGCCGTGGCTTTGGACGCGCTCGCGGCTGCTGGCGGTGCGCTGATCGGCGCGGCCGAATCGTGCGCCACCACGCCTAGCCAACTGGCCAAGCTGCTGACTGCTGATGCCGACATCCGCCGTGCGGCCGATGCGCTGCGCACTGCCAATGGCCTGGGACCGCTGCATGCCGCCTGACGGTTTTTACCGCTACGCAGTCGGGGTTGGCGGCAATCTCGGCAACGTGCCGGCGACGCTCGCGCGCGCGGCCGATTTGCTGACGGCTGACGGCATGGTCACGATCAGCGCGCGCGCGCCGCTGATCGAAACCGCCGCGGTCGGCGGGCCGGCGCAGCAGCCGGCGTTCAGCAACGGCGCGTGGTTGGTGAGCACGCGCCTTGGGCCGCATCAGCTGCTGCACCGCCTGCAAAACATCGAAAGCGCCTGCGGTCGCGTGCGCACGGTGCGTTGGGGTCCGCGCACCTGCGACCTGGATCTGCTGCTGCGCGAGGACGGCCTGATCGTTGCGTCGCCGGTGCTGACGGTGCCGCATCCGCGCCTGTGCGAGCGCGCGTTCGTGTTGGAGCCATTGGCCGCGATCGCGGGCGCGTGGCGGCATCCGTTGGCGCACGCGACTGTTGCTGAATTGGCCGGTAAAATCAGGAAGTAACGGCGTTCACGCAGGTCTCGCCACGTTCAAGCGTGGTCAAATTGCCGAGCGTGGTGTCGGCGATATTCGCCAACGCCTCAACGGTCAGAAACGCCTGATGTCCGGTGATGACCACATTGGGAAAGGTCAGCAGCCGACTGAAACGATCGTCTTGCAGCACCGCGCCGGAACGATCTTCGAAAAACAGCCCGCTCTCGCCCTCATACACGTCCAGGCCGAGCGCCCCCAGGTGTCCGCTTTTGAGCGCCGCGATCGCTGCGTCGGTGTCCAGTAGACCGCCGCGACTGGCATTGATCAGAAACGCGCCGGGTTTCATCACAGCCAAGCGTTCGGCGTTCATCAGATGCCGATTGCCGGCGTTGAGCGGCACGTGCAGCGACACGATGTGAGCCGCGCGCAGCAGCTCTTCTAAGGTGACGTAACGCACGCCGATCGCCGTCGCGGCGTCATCCGGACGCAGATCATGCGCCAGCACCGTGCAGCCCAGGCCCACGAACGCGCGCGCCGCGGCCATGCCGATGCGGCCAGTGCCGATCAGCCCGACGGTCTTGCCGTGCAGATCAAAACCGACCAAACCATCGAGCGCGAAATTGCCCTCACGCACCCGCGCCCAGGCGCGATGCAGTTTACGATTTAAGAGCAGCACCAGGCCCAGGACGTGCTCGGCGATCGCATACGGCGAATACGCCGGCACCCGCACCACGTCGATGTTTAGTCGCTTAGCCGAGACTAGATCGACGCGGTCATAGCCAGC
The DNA here is from genome assembly GCA_038229115.1 of Planctomycetota bacterium. GTDB lineage: Bacteria > Planctomycetota > UBA11346 > UBA11346 > UBA11346 > JBBROQ01. The sequence continues at coordinate 10,101 of JBBROQ010000071.1, forward strand.
GCTGCGCAGCGCGACGTGGCGCACGCCTAACGCCTGCAACCGCGTCAGCACCGCATCATCCGCTAGGTCGCTGACGAATGCGCACACCGCGCGCGCGCCGGCCGCCAGCTCGACCGTGTCAGCGTTCAGGCCGGCTTCGACATAGCGCAGGTCATGGCCGAAAACTTTATTTGCCGCGTCAAAAGACGTGCGGTCGAAGCGCTTGGCGCTGAATAAATGCACCCGCATTAGCGATCGGCCGATACGGCGAGCCGACGCAACATCGCGGTCTTTTTGCGCTGATGCGCTTGCATGCGCGTCAGCACATCGGCCAGGAACGCGACCGCGCGCGGCTGATGCTTGCCCTTGTTCAGCATCACGCATTCGGCGCGCACGCCCATCGCCGCGTCGGTAACTTCGGCGCGCGAGGGCTGGCCTTTTTTCACCAGGGTTTCCAGCACCTGCGTGCCCCAGATCACCGGTACGCGCGCGGCTTCGCACAGCCACAGCATTTCTTCCTGCACTTCAGCCAAACGCGCAAAGCCGGCTTCTACTGCCAAATCACCGCGTGCGACCATCACCGCCACCGGTGGGCGCGCCAAGGCGCGCAGCAGCAGCGTCGGTAGGTGCGCAAAGCCGTCGCGGGTTTCGATCTTCAGTACGATGCCAGTCTTGGTCGCGCCCCGTCGATCCAGTTCGGCTTGCAGCGCCTGCACATCCTCGACCCGTTGCGCGAACGACAGCCCGATCAGATCGGCGTGCTCGGCGGCGACGTCCAAGTCTTTCAGGTCGTCGGCGGTCAGCCCGGCCAAGGGCAGCGTGGTTTCCGGCAGATTGATGCCTTTGTCCGACAGCAGGCGACTGCCGGCAGGATTGGCGGCAGTGATTTTCACCGTCAGCCGCGCCGGCGTGACGCTGCGCACCTGCGCGCCGATCTTGCCGTCATCGAACCACACCGCGGCGCCGGGCTTCGCCACTGCGAACACTTCCGGCAGCGAACAAGCGATGGTCGCCGGCACGCGTTTGCCGTTGGCATCGATGCCGGCGGGATGGCCGGGCGCGGGATCCGCGGTCAGCACGAAGGTGTCGCCGACATGCAGCACCAATGGTTCGATGACCGCCGGCAACGCCGCGATTGCGCCGGTGGCGATGATCTGCTCGTTAACTTTTTTGCCGCGATGCACTTTCAGGCGCAGTCCGGCTTCGACCCACGCGCCCTCATGCGCCTCGGCCAAGCGCGCCTTCGCGCTCCCACCGGTGATCAGGAGTTCGCGGTGTTTTCCGCGCGCGTCGGTGAAGCGCACGACGTCACCACGGCGCAGCGTGGCCGGTAGAAAACCGCTGATCGGTAATACTGCATCGGCGCCAGGGATTTCCGGCAGCGGCGCGTTGGCCGCGTCGGCATCTGCCGCGATCAGCGCCACGCACGCTGGCGCAGTGACCTTGCCCAACCGATCGTGTGCCGGCTTCCAATGCAGCACGCCGGGCAGCGTGGCCAGTGCGCCGGTGCGCAGCTTCGGCCCGGCTAAATCCATCAGCACCCGGCACGGCCGACCGCTTTCACGCGCAGCGCGGCGCAGATGCCGGATCATCGCCAGCCACGCCGTCGCGTCGTCATGCGCGCAGTTGATGCGTGCCAAATCCATGCCGGCGTCCAGCAGCTTGCGGATTAGTTCGGGATCGTGCGCCGCGGTGCCGGGCAGGGTGGCCATGATGCGCACGCTGCGGTCCTCGGGCTCCGGCCCGAACGCCGCCTTCGCATGCGCGCTCAGCCGCGCTGCGCCGTGACGTGCCGCTGGCGCCGGCGGCAGGGGGCGCACGCCGTCAAGCGCCGCGAGCGCCCGGATCACTGCGGACAGCGCCGGCAGCACATCGCCTTCACTGCGCCCCAATGACGACAGCCCAGCAGTGGCCAATGCCTCCTGCAACCGGCGCTGATCGTGATCGCGCAACGCCAAGTAATGCAGCAAATTTCGCGCGTCATCGCGGGCCGCCGCCGGCAGCGCGTTGATGGTCGCCGCCGCTGCCTGTTCGCGCGCGATGGCTTCATTGCGCAGATGCTCGACCGCGGCACGCAGGCCCACGGCAGCCCGTGCAGGGATCCTCACTTTTCTAGCCTTCATCGCCTGCACCGCTGCCGGCTTGGCTTCAAGCTTGGCGGCGACGGTAGCGGCGGGTGGTGGCATCGGCGATTTCTGAACGGGCGCGGTCGACACATTCATTGACGGTGGCGTCATTGCTGGGGCTGCGCTCGATCTGCTCGACCAGGGCCAGCGACCGTTCGCTGGTGACGCGGCGGCGGATCAGCTTGTCGCTGGAAGTGCGCTTGCGCAGACCGGCGACCGTTTCTTGGCAGAACAGGGCCAGTCGTGCTTGGAGCTCGTCGGCAGCGGTCTGGTTTGAGGTGGTGGATTCCATGGTCATCTCCTGGGGTTCCACGCGCACCATGACGCGTGGGCGCGCCGATGCTGGTGAAAAGATCGAGAAGATTGCGTGAAAAACCGTCCACGCTGATGCTTAGCAAGAGCAGAAGCTGGCGCGCCGCGCAGCCATCTGGTTAGCCAGCGCTGCATCAAGCAGCGGATTTCAGCGCGCGTTTAGGTGCACATCGCTTCGGCGTGGGCGCAATCGGGTTCTAGCGCGAGGCATTTTTTGCCACGGATTTCGCAGCAGTTTTTGGCCCTTGGCGTTCGCTTTGCCGCTGCAGTTTGGTGACCAAGTCGCCCAGTGTTCGCACCGCGGCTTCTTCGCGTTCGCCCCAACGCGCTGCGGTCAGGCGCACATGTGAGCGATAACCGCCGGCGGGCGAAAACACCGGGCCGGGCGCAACGCTGATGCCGGCGCGCAGCGCGGTGTCGTACAACGCTAGCGCATCGACCCCGCTCGGCAGCTCGACCCACAGCACAAACCCTGCGGCCGGCCGCGTGACGCGCGTGCCCGTCGGAAACGCGCGCGCGATTGCCTGCGCCATCAACGCGCAGGTGCGGGCATAGCGCGGGCGCACCTGCGCTGCGCGATGTGGCTGACCCGCGCCGACGATGCGCGCGACGTGATTCTGCACGCCGGCGACGCCATCACCCGCATCGGCCCGCAGCAAGTGCTGCAGGCGTTGGCCGACAGCGTGGTCGAGATAAGCCTCGACGCGCCCGCCGACATCGCGGCGCGGCTACCCCAGGAGCATCACCATGTCTGAAGCACTGACCGCTGCCGCCCAAGCCTCTGCGATCGAGCAATTGATCCTGACCGCGGTGCGCACGCGCGCGGCGTTTACGGCCACGGCGGCGGAACTCGAACGCAGGTATGCGCCGGGAAAGTGGAACGTGCGCGAATTGTTGCTGCACATCGTGGATACCGAAACCGTGCTGTTGGACCGCGTGCGGCGGTTCCTGGCCGAAACCAAACCGTTGGTGCTGGCCTTCGACCAAAACCGTTGGGCCGAGCATCTACGCTATGGTCAGCGCGATCTGGCCACCGCCCTGGCGCTGTTTGAGGCCACGCGTGCGACCGCGA
>JBBROQ010000072.1:0-13521 GCA_038229115.1 Planctomycetota bacterium
AACAGGGCCGGCAGCACGCGCGAACGGAACTGGCCAAAGGCTTCGCTGAGGGTCAAGAACTCGTCATCGAGCAGATCCGCGCGCAGAAACACCGCGACCAAGGTCGCGCCCAACGAGAACAGCAGCAACGCCACCGCCAGGAATACCACCGAGAGCAGCCAATAGAGGCCGTTGCCGGTGCTGTTGTTGCTGAGGCCTTCGAGGGCGAAGCCGTAGAGTTTGCCCCAGCCCGCCAGAACCGCGAGCGTGGCCGCCGCGATCAGCATGCATTTAGGTTTGAACGCCAACATCGGTGCAGTGAACAGATCCTTCCACGACCACTGGCGCGGCTCGGGTTTCCATTCAGCGCTGGGCGTGACCGCTTCGGCAGGCGTCGCGGCAGGTGCGCTCGCGGGCGCGCTTGCAGGCGACAGGGGATCGTTGTTCATGCCGTTCTCCAAGGTGGGCGGACTCTAGAAGTGGCCCCAGGATGGTGCAACCGCTGCGCCCGGTCCTGGCTGCGCGGTCAACGAACCCGTGCGTGAAGATTGGAGGAATCCGAGCTACACTCGTGCGTGGACGATCATGCCCTTGTGAACATGGCCCTAAAGAAGGGCTGGATTTCCGTCACTGCGGTCGACCGCGCGCGCGTCGAGCAACGCAGCCTAGCCGATCGCGGTGTCGCGCGTGGCTTGTTCCTGATCCTTCAGGATCAGGAACTGATTAGCGAAACGCAGGCGGCCGAACTGCGCAAGCACACCAGTTCGGCGTCGCTGCGCGCTCTAGAGGTCGAAGGCTATATTTTTCAGGGTCGCATCGGTTCGGGCGGCATGGGCGATGTGTTCCGTGGCCGCAACGCCGCCGGCAATGAAGTTGCGATCAAATTGCTGGCGCAGAAATATGCAGCGAATGTCGAAAATCTTGCGCGCTTCGTACGCGAAGCGAAAGCCGGCGAGCGGCTGCACCATGGGCACATCACGCGTTCGCTTGGCCACGGCGAAGTCGGCGGCACGCGCTACCTGATGATGGAGCTGGTGCCCGGCCCAAGCCTGAAGGCGCGCATCACCGAAGCCGGCAAACTAGATGAAGAAGCCGCACTGTGCGTCCTGGCGCAGATCAGCAGCGCGCTGAATTATGCGTGGAAACACGGCGTTCTGCACCGCGATGTGAAACCTGCGAATATCATTCTAGCGCCGCCGCGCCCTGGTCGCTCCGAGCCTTTTTGTGCAAAACTCTGCGATTTCGGTTTAGCCAAAGTACTGACGCCAGGCGATGGTTCGGGCAGTCACGCCAGCATCGGTCAGTTGACCGGCGAAGGCTTGGCGTTGGGCACGCCACATTACATGAGCCCCGAGCAGGCGTCTGGCGAGATGGATCTGGATCAGCGCGCCGACATTTATGGTCTGGGCGCGACGCTCTATCACGGCCTGTTGGGCCACACCATGTACACCGGCAAATCCTCGGCCGTGATCATGTACAAACAGGTGACGGAAACGGTCGACCTCACGCAGTTGACGCCGGCCGTGGCAAGTCCCGGATTCAGGGCGCTGCTGGAGCGCATGCTGACCAAAGACCGCGCTAAGCGCCCCGCGCAATGGGACGAGATCACTGACGAAGCCGAGCGCTTGAAAGCCAAACGCCAATCACAGCGCCTGCCGGCGATCGGGCCATCGCCGTCGACCAGCGCTGCGGCGCGGCGGGTGCATCCATCCATCGCTGCGGCTTCGGGTGAAATCGCGGCGCCGCCGCTGTCTTCGCCAGCAACGCCGGGGCCAGTGGTCACGGCAGAACGCGAAAATCCCGTCGTTCCAGCATCCGCGGTGACACCTGCGCCATCGTGGTGGCGCGCCCTAGCGAATCGATTTACGCGTGGTTCGCGCTGAGCCACGGCGCCTTCCTATTCACGATATTCCCGCCGATCCCGCTTCCCCTTTTCCCGTCCTTGCGGCGCACGCTGTCGCAGGGTTATAATGTGACGCTCAGGAGAGAGACATGCCCAAGACCGTGCTCGTAGTCGATGATTCTGCGATGATGCGCAAAATCGTTATTAAGAATCTCAAAGAATGCGGCTTCGACGTGACCATCGTCGAAGCGAGCGACGGTAAGGAGGGCGTTGAGAAGTTTGTGGCGACCCATCCCGACGTGGTGCTCAGCGATTGGAACATGCCGAACATGGATGGCCTCACCATGGTGAAGGAGATCCGCAAACTCGATCCGGAAAAAAAAGTTCCGATCATCATGGTCACCACCGAAGGTAGCGCTGACAAAGTCAAAGATGCGGTCATGGCCGGCGCCACCAACTATCTCGCGAAACCGTTCACGCCGGAAAAATTCAAAGAGAAGTTGGCTAAGTTCCTGAGCGCCTGATCCCCATGTCCGACACACTGCTGGTCGTCGACGACGAACCGTCAATCCGCGCCGCCATCGTTCGAGCTTTTCCCGAACTGACGGTCTTGCAGGCCGACAGTATTGCTCCGGCGCTGGTACTGCTGCGCGACTCCTATCCTGACTTAGTGCTACTCGATCAGCGCCTGCCCGATGGCGATGGCCTGACCGCGGTGGCGCGCATGCGCGGCATCGATCCTGATCTGCCAGTGGTGCTACTTACTGGCCACGGCAGCGTCGATCTCGCGGTGGATGCGCTTAAACAAGGCGTCACCGATTTCATCGAAAAGCCGTTCAAACTCGAACGCCTGCGCGCGACCGTCGCGCTGATTTTGGACAAACAGCGCCTCGGCCGTCAGGTCGCGCGTTTGTCCGGCAAGGCTACCGGACGCATTTCGTTGGTCGCACAAAGCGCACTGATGAAAAAAGTCATCGGGCTGGTCAAACGCGTGGCTGCGGTGCCGTCCACCACCGTGCTGATCCAAGGCGAAAGCGGCGTCGGCAAAGAACTCATCGCGCGCGCCATCCATGAACGTTCGGCCCGGGCTGAAAAGAATTTCATCGCCATCAATTGCGCCGCGCTCAGCGAAAATCTGCTCGAAGCCGAACTGTTCGGGTATGAAAAAGGCGCCTTCACCGGCGCCGATAGCAAAGGCAAAGCCGGCTTATTCGAAGTCGCCGACGGCGGCACGGTGTTCCTCGACGAAATCGGCGAGATGCCGTTGACGCTGCAAACCAAATTGCTGCGCGCGCTGCAGGAACGGCGGTTTCGCCGTGTCGGTGGCTTGGTCGATGTCGAGGTGGACGTGCGCGTAGTCGCCGCCACCAATCGCGATTTGCGCACCGAAGTCGCCGCCGGGCGCTTCCGCCAAGATCTCTATTTCCGTCTGCGCGTGGTCCCGGTGGTGGTGCCGCCGCTACGCGACCGGCCTGAAGACATCCTGCCGCTGGCGGATCAGTTGCTGAAACGGCTCGCACCAGAACTTGGTCGGCCGACGCTGACGCTCTCAGTCAGCGCGCGCGAAGCGATGGTCACCTATGCGTGGCCCGGCAATGTGCGTGAACTGACCAACGCCATCGAACGCGCGGTAATCACCGCCGAAACCGGCGAGATCCGCGCCGGTGACCTGTGCATGGATGAGACGTTGAGCGATTCTGCGCACCTGCCGATGCCGATGGCCGCAGCTGCCATTCCTATGCATATGCCGCCGACCGCAGCCGCTGCGAACCAGGCACCGACCCTGCCCAAAGGCACCATCTGCATTCCGCCGGGCCAACGCGATCTGGCCTCGATCGAGGCGATCGTGGTGCGCACGGTGCTTGACGAAACTGGCGGTCAAAAGAGCCGAGCAGCCGAGCTGCTCGGCATTAATCGCACCACGCTCTACAACAAGCTGAAGGATCTTCAGCTGACCGCGGTTGGCGAAGCGGCCGAATGAGCGCAGCCCATACCGCGCTCGATCCGGCGGCGCTGGCCGCTGAATTGAAGCGGTTACAGCCCTTGGCCGAAATGGGTCGCATGGCTGCGACGGTCGCGCACGAGATCCGCAATCCGCTCACCGGCATCAGCGCGAACGCGGAACTGCTGCGCGAAAGCGTGCATGATCCGGGCGATGTCGAATCGGTCGAAATCATCTTGGCGGAAGTCGAGCGCCTTGGCCATTTGGTCACCGATCTGCTGTATTACAGCCGCGAACGCGCCGCCGACTGCAAACCCGTGGATCTAGCGTGGCTCGCACGCACCACCGTTGATTTGTCGAACGCCGACGCCGAGCGCGCTGGCGTGATGCTTAGCTGGAGCGGTTCCGGTCGCGCCACCGGTGACGCCGATCTCGCGCGGCAGGCGCTGTTGAACGTGGTGCGCAATGCGATCCAAGCGACGCCGCGCGGCGGCCAGGTCGGAGTGCTGGTCGCGGATCTAAGCATCGCGGTGCGCGATACCGGTGCTGGTGTGCCGATAGCGCTACGCGAGTCATTGTTCGAGCCATTCATCACCGGCCGTACGCGCGGCTTGGGTTTGGGTGCGACCGTCGCGCGGCGCTGTCAGCAGCGTCAGGACGGCGATCTGCAATTGCGCACGACCGGCGCTGACGGCAGCGAATTTGTGCTGAGCTGGCCGCGCTGAGCGCAAGGTCTGCGGACTTGCGCGCGAAATCACTTTCGATCGGCTGCCGCGCATGAGCAATCTTGCTGTGATTGTCGCTGCCTGCGGCGCGTTGGTCGGCACGGTCGACGGCCGCTTCCGCCATTTCGCTAGTGCTTGGCAGGTTGCGCCGGGCGAATGGGTCACGGCCTGGACCAACAACACGCCGCCACCGACGGATCTGCGTTTGCTGTTGGCAGCCAGCGGCGACGTCGCGGAAATCGCCGCCTGGGAATGTGATGATGGGGTCGCTGGTTTCACCGCCACGGCGGCTGGTGACATTTTGCCGGTCGCCACTGAAGCGACGCTGCACAAACATGATCGATTAGTAGCGGTCGGCTTTCCCAGCGTGATCGATCACCCGGCATTTTCGCTGCATCGCGGCTCACTCGATCCGCAGCGCTATTTTCCGTATCTGTGTCCGTGGCGCATCGACGCGGCGCTGGCGCTGTTCACTGGCGGCGAGGGTTATCTGGCTGCGGCGAGTTATCACGGCATGGCCGGCGGCCCGGTGTTGGATCAAGCCGGCCGCGTGGTCGGAGTCCTGACCGAGTCGTTGACCTCGGCGGCGCCGCCGCTGGCGCGCTTTCGCCGCTTTGGCTAAAAGCGCGCAAAGAGCTAAGCGCGACGAAAGAGCTAAGCGCGCCGAAAGTTTGGTTTAGGCGAAACGCGCGCGGAATATGTCCGCTTTTTTCGCCGCAGTTGCATTGCCGGCGACGAAGGTTTCGGCCTCGCCCATGCTGCGTGTCCACACGCCAGCGAACTTGGTTTTGAGCAACTGACATTTGACCATGAACAGCAGCCCTTCGCCGCAATTCTTGGCGAACAATTCGGCATCCACCGCGCCGGTGTTGGCGAGCGAGAATGCCATCTCCCAATAGGTCGTCGCCTGCCGCACCCAGGCATTGTCTTCCCGGCCCATGCCGGTGCCGGCCAAGCGTGCTTCTTCGGCAGTGGTCGGCATCCAACTCGCGAAAAACGCGCGCGCTTGGCGGCACACCATTTCGCGGCGTAGGTCGTACATTTTCAGAATGATGTCGGCGTCGGCGTGGGTGGCCATGTGGGCTCCGGTGGTTGAAGACGGTGGCAGGTGAGAACGAAACGTTGGCAGTTAGTCGCTCAGGTGAAACCGGTGACCGCCGGTGCGTTCATGCCTGGCAGCCACACGATGCGTTCGGGCAAAATGGTTCGGCCGTGCGCGAATGCGACAGCATTTTCAGCTGATTGCATCTCCATCGCATAACGGCCGTCGTGGCTGCAGCTGCCCTGATGGCAACACAGAAACACATTCGGTAGTTCTATCAAAGGCCCGCAATACGGTTCGTGATGGTACACATCCAATGCCGCGCCGGCCAAGCGGTCACTGCGTAATTGTTCGTACAGTGCCTGTTCATCCAGGACTTCGCCGCGGCAGGTATTGAGCAGATACGCATCGGGCCGCATCAGCCCCAGCCGCTCGCGCGAAAGAATGTTCGCGGTCGCGCGCGTGTACGGCAGATGCACCGTCACCGCCAAACTGCGTGTCAGCAATTCATTCAGCGACACATACTTCACGCCGTGCTGCGCGGCCCAGGCCGGATCTTCGACAATATCATGTGCAATCACGTCCATGCCAAACGCGCGTGCCAACACCGCCACCTGTCGACCGATGCGCCCGCAACCAAGAATGCCTAACGTCTTTCCCTGCCACAAAACACCGGTGAAACGCTGCCATTTGCCCACGCGCAAACCTTCATGCGCCTCGACCAGACGCCGGCTGAGCGAGAACAGGAGACCAAAAACTTGTTCGACCACTGAGCGCGCTGGCGCGTCCGGCGTATACGTCACGGCAATGCCAGAGCGCATGCAGAAATCGACATCGAGGCCATCCAGGCCGACGCCGACGCGGGCAACATGTTTCAGTCGCGGTAGCCCGGCCGACAAGGCTTGTGCGTCGAGCGGTTCGGTGCCAGCCAGCAACACATCGACATCGCCCAGTAATGCTGCGGTTTCCGCGGGCGTATGTTTGCGCCGATGCGGTGAAAGACGCACGGCGAAACCGCCGGCTTCCAATACCGACAGCGGATCGGTGCTGGATATGCCGTACGGGAAACTCGAAGCCTGGGCGACCAGCGTCATAGGGCGGGTATGGTGCCGCGGGTGGCGATGAAACAAGAACGCCGAGAGCGGATGCTCTCGGCGTTCTTGTTTCACGACGTTCGTTGGCCGCGTTGCCGCGACGAACGAACCGATTATTTACAGCGAATCGATGATCGCAGCGAGCGTCGCGCGACCACGCGCAGACAGGGTCGCGACCTTCAGCGCCAAGTCATCTTTGAGCAACATTTCCGCGGCCTGCAGGGCTTCTGCGACGGTCGCCAAAGCCAGGCTGGCGCCGCTCTTGGGCTTGCGGCCCGGTTTGCCCTTCACTTTGACCACGGCCGGCTTTGGGCCCGGTTTGTTGGTCATCTTTGGACGACCGGGTTTACGACCGGGTTTACGACCGGGCTTGCCCTTTTTCGGGCCGGTGCTCTTGGCGTTGGCAGCCAGACCAATGGCTTCGGATTCGCTGAGGCCAAGGAATTTGGCATACTTACCGATGCTGCGCGCATTCGGCGTCGAGGTCGCTTTTAGTACTGCGCGAATCGACGGCAGGCTGATGCCTGAAGCAGTCGCGGCAGCAGCGAGGCTGAGACCATCGGCTTTGATTTTATCGGCGAGGAGGGATGAGAGGGACGCGGCCATGGCGACTCCATTCGGTGGCGGGGTGTGGTCAGCGCGAACCGGCCACCGGCGGCGCGCAGGGTTGATAGGCTTTCGGAAATTATTCGCGAGAAGCTTCTGGACGATTCTCAAGCCTAGCCAAAGAATGTTCCGGGCGCAACCTGGAATGTTCCGATGCGCCTTTAGGAATGATACGGCAGGCAGGCAATATCTGTTTTCAGTATTCGATTTTCTGCGGCCGCCGGTTGCCCATCCGGCCGCACCCGTAAACCGTAAGCATGTCCGGATTCATTGGTGAAGATCAAGTTCGCAGGGTGAAGGAACTGGTGGACTTGGTCCAGTTGATGGGCGAATACACGCCATTGCGCAAATCCGGCGCCAATTTCGCAGGCTGTTGTGCGTTCCACCAAGAACGTACGCCCAGCATGTACGTCTATCCGGTGCAGCAGAGCTATCATTGCTTCGGCTGCGGCGCCCACGGCGATGCAATTACTCTGGTTCGAGAAAAAGAGCGGCTGGAATTCAGCGATGCGATCGAACTGCTCGCCCGCCGCGCCGGCGTAACGCTGGTCTATCAAACCGTGGGTAAATCAGCCCTGGCGCGCAATGATCGCGACGAACTGATGGCCGCGGTTGAAGCCTCGACGGTATTTTACGAGCGCATGTTGTGGGAATCTGACAGTGGTGCAGAAGCTCGCGAATATCTAGCCGGGCGTGGACTCAGTCATGATATCTGCCGCGCATTTCGGCTCGGCTGGTCGCCCGGCAATGGCACCATGGTGGAGGAATTGCGCCGGCAGAAGCATGCACTGCCGACACTCGCGAAAGCCGATCTGGCGGTTGATCGCAGCGGTCGCTTGGTCGATCGTTTTTTCGAGCGGGTAATGTTCCCGATCTGCGATCGCTTCGGCAATCCAATCGCATTTTCCGCACGCTTGTTGCCCGCTGCCGAACGACGCGCGAAAGAAGAAGGCCGCGGCGTCGGCAAGTACATCAATAACACCGACACCCCGCTCTATCACAAAGGTGCGGCAGTGTTCAATCTTCATCGCGCGCGCACTGCCAGTCGCGATCGCGACCGCTTGATCGTTATGGAAGGGCCAACCGACGTGATGGCCGCGGCGCAGGCTGGCTATGGCGAATGTGTGGCGGTGCTGGGCACCGCGCTCACCAGCGACCATGCCAAACAGCTAGGCAATCTGGTCGCCGGTGGCGGACGTTTGTTCTTGGTCCTGGATGGTGATCGCGCTGGGCAGGCGAATGCGCTCAAAGCGGTACGTACCTGTTTGGCCGTCGGCGTGCCGGTGCGCGTGGCGACGTTGCCAGAAGAATATGATCCGGCGGAATTGCTTGGCGAAGCTAAGGTCGTTGATGGAAAGGAGCGTTTCGAGCAGGTTCTTTCCGCTGCGCGCGCCGATGTCGATCATCTGGTGCGCACGCTGGCACCACGGCCATACGAACTTGAAAACACGCAAGCGTTGGGCGTGATCGATCAATTGTTGGAGGCACTCCGTCCGATGCCCGATGCCGAATTGCGCGCGCTGCACCTGCGTGATGTGGCGTCGTATTTCAACATGGACGTGGTGCGTTTGGAGAAACGCATGGGCGGCGCAGTTGCTCCAGCGCCAAGTTCCGCGACCGACACGCGGCCGGAAAGTACCGTGGTGCCGCTCAGCGGCGCGCGTGAAGTGATCGTGCATTTGCTGATCCAGCAGCCTGCGCTGTGCGCGCTGGCCAGCGATGATCTTGGTTTGGAGCCAGCGCATTTTCCCGTGCCTTGGAACGAACTAGTGATGCGCCTGTTTGCCGACGCGGCGCTCGATTTACCGGCACTGTTGGCGGTCGAACCGTGGGCGCAGGACGCGACGGTGCGCGCGGCGGTGGGTGGTTGGGCCGCGACCACACCGCAGGAGCGTGCGGTGCCCATCAGTGATGTACCGGGGGAATTGCGGGCGCAGGTCGCGCTTGTGCGCCGTGAGGCGCTGGATGAGCGTTTGGCGAAATTGCGCCGCGACATGGACGACGCACAGCGTCGGCGCGATTTCGCGGCGGCCGGCGAACTGATGGCGGAAATGCGCGCGGTGCAGCAGGAACGCAACGACCAGCGCGGACTTTCCGGCTGATCCGTCATTCTTTCGGCGCCGAAAAATCCCGGCAAGTGGTTGAAACACTGCGCCCGATATGCATATCATTTTAGCTGACAGCCGGTTTGGGGCCGGGCTTGTCAAGAGGTCGGTGCTCTTATAATGGTAGACCACCAGTACGGGCGCATCTGATTGCCGCTCGACCTTTCCCAGAATCCCAGCGTTCATGGCCAAGAACACCGTCTCTGACGAAGCACCCTCCGCCGCTCCGGCCGAAGGCGACCAGCCCCTTACCCTCAAGGATGTGGTCCAGCTGCTGGTGAAGCAGAGCAAGGGCAAAGGACAGGTCACCTACGACCAAATCAACGCGCTGTTGCCTGAGGCCGATCCTGCCCAGATCGATTCGATCCTGGAAGACCTTGAAGGTCGCGGCATCGAAGTGGTCGAAGAGGCCGGCGGTGATGAAATAGGCTTTGGCGAAGACGCTGGCGGCTCGTCGGATGAAGGCGGCTCTGGCACTTCGTCGTTCGAGACCTTCACGCCAGCAGCGGAAGAAGTCGAAGTCGAGATCGGTGAGAAGATCGATGACCCGGTGCGCATGTATCTGTCGCAGATGGGCGAAATCCCACTGCTGACGCGCGATCAGGAAATTGAACTCGCGCGCCGCATCGAGATCTATCGCGACGGTTTTCGGCGTAAGGTGATGACCATGCCCGAGGCGATTCGCCGCGGCATTCAATGGGTCGAAGAGCAGAAAGAAGTCAAAGAACAGCAAGAGAAGAACGCCAAGAGCCACGGCTCATCGCCGTCGCGCGATGATTATCTCGACCGCGCCGCCAGCCATTTGGGCACGCTTGGCAAACTGGTCGAGCACGCGCAAGGTCTGTCGAATCAGCTCGCCGACCAGGACATCGATGTCCGGGTTGAGCAGCAGCTGCGCAATCGTTTGTCGCGCGCTTATCGCCTGCTCGAAGAGATGGAGCTCGATGCAAAGACCGTCATTCAGGTCAAGGACGAGATGCTCGACGCGCGTCGTCGCGTACTGCGTTTGCGCCGCGAAATTGAGCAAAACAAACGCAAGAAATCTGTCCTGAAAGAAAAGGATTTGGAGCTGCTGACCATCGCCAAGCAAGTTGGTGAACCGATCGAGCGCTTCATAGAGCGCTGCCAAGCGGTGTCGAAGCGATATCGCCTGTACGAGGACGCGAAGCAGCGCCTTTCCATGGGCAACCTGCGCTTGGTGGTGTCGATTGCGAAGAAATATCGCAATCGCGGATTGTCGTTCCTTGACCTGATTCAGGAAGGCAACAGCGGCCTGATGAAGGCAGTTGAAAAGTACGAATACAAGCGCGGCTATAAGTTTTCGACCTACGCGACGTGGTGGATCCGTCAGGGCATCACCCGGGCGATCGCCGATCAGGCGCGGACCATCCGCATCCCTGTGCACATGATCGAAACCATGGGCAAACTGCGCAAAATCCAAAAGGATGTGCTGCAGGATACCGGCCGCGAAGCGACCATCGAAGAAGTCGCCGAACGTGCCGGCATCAGCGTTACCGAATGCAAACGCGTGATCCGCGTGTCGAAGCATCCGATCTCGCTCGACCGTCCGATCGGTGACAGTGACGACTGCTATTTCGGCGACTTCCTCGAAGACAAGAGCGTCGAAAATCCGGCCAACATCTCTTCGAACGAACTGCTCAAAGAGAAGATCACCGAAGTTCTCGACACGCTTACCGATCGCGAGCGTGAAATCATCTGCCTGCGCTACGGCATTGGCGATGGTTACACCTATACGCTCGAGGAAGTCGGTCGCCGCTTTAACGTCACGCGCGAACGCGTGCGTCAGATCGAAGCAAAAGCGATCAAGAAGCTGCAGCACCCGATTCGATCGCGGAAGCTTGAAGGCTTCATCGATACCAAGACGTACTGAACACCGATTCAGCTGACGTTCACACGAGCCGCGGGGTCATCCCGCGGCTCGTGTCGTTTCCTGACGTCGTCGCAGCCTCCTGGCTTTCGCTCTGCGGCAGGTCTATTACGTTCCTGATATGGACCTGTGGCAGAGTGGCCGATTGCACCGGTTTTGAAAACCGGCAGGCCCGAAAGGGTCTCGTGAGTTCGAATCTCACCGGGTCCGCCAATACGCTCGAAAAAAGCCCCCGTTCAGACGGGTATGCCGCTGAACGGGGGCTGCTTATTTGACGATTCCCGTGTGGACGAAAAAAAATGCGCTATTTCTCACGCGTTTCGACTAATCGGCGATGACCACCATCTGATGGCAGTCGAGCGTGGGCACGGTGAAGCGCGCCACGCCGTCAGTATAGGTGAACGTCAACGCGCCGCCTTGCGGAGCGAGCGTGACGGCGCTGGGTTTCGCGGCTTTGCGCACCGCGACCTGAACATTGTGCAGGGGGATGATATCTTCGATTACTTCGACGCCTTGGCCGCGTTTGGACTGGAGCGCAAACAGCAGGTGGACGATATCGCGGCGCTGCGCGTCTTGACGCGTGATGGTGACGCGGCCGCCGCTGGCCGGCAAAGTGGCTTCGATCAGCGGCACGCCTAATTCGCCATGGATGCCGTGCAGCATGATGTCGCGTACGGCCTGCTGTCCGCGCTCGGTGTAGATGCTGAAGCCGGCGAAGGTGAACCAGGTGCCGGAAGGTCCGGACACCATCGCAGCGCCGCCGTCGCTGAAAGAATTCGGGGTGTGGCGGTGCGAACAGAAATGCACCAGATCACGATTGAAATACGGCGGATCGCGACGCGCCGAGACGGTGCCGCCGGTGACGTTCAATTTGCGCCCCTGGCCATAGATCAGAAACGCGGTGCTGCGCCACGGCGGCAGATCGAACAACGGCACTAGATAATCCGGATCCACTCCGGTGGCGCCGGCATCGCTCGCGCCGAAGTCGAGCAATTGTTCATCGCGATCCGGAGCAAACCCGGAAACGCCAGTCGCAAAAATCTTACCGCCCCTGGCGATGAAGGCTTTGACCAGGGCCAGCAGTTTATCGTTCAGGCGAATGCCGTCGGGCAGGATCAGCAGGCGATACTGCTTCAGATCGGTTTCACTGTCGACCGCGTCGAACGGAATGCGGCCTTCGTTGAGAAGTCGCGATACGCCTTCGTCGGCTTTGTTGCCGTTGGGCATTTGTCCGGCGCCGCTGCCGGTGACGCCGGCGGCTTCGGCGGTAAATACCGCGACTTCGGCTAAGCCACGCGCTCCGACCAGCCACGGTTCTTTGGCTTCGAGTTCGGCATAGGCCGCGCCGATCAGGGCGTAGGTGGCCTCTTCCATCTTCGCGCGTGGATGCAGTTGATCGCCGATGCTCATGCGCGCGCCGTGCGCCGCGCATAATGCCGCTTCATAGCGCAGCGCGTTTGGATGTTTGAAGCCACCGAATTCGCCCCAACTTTCGTGAAACTTGCCGGTCATACCCAAAAAATTCATACCGAGCACGCGCGCGCCCGCGGCTGACAGCGGAAAATGGTCATAGCTCCAACCGCCAGTCGGCAGACTTTCGACTTCCAAGTGCGTATTCTGCCGCGCCAATTCGCGATCGCCGCGCGCGATATGACCGCCGTTATGAAACACCGGCAAGCCAGGTTTGATTCCATCAATCGCCGTGCGCACGCGCTTCGTGTAGTTGAGATAGACGCGGCGCGCGTGATCGTTTAAGGATTTTTCTTCGCGCGGATCGTCGCCTTCAGCGGTGCGATCAGTCATGCATTTATTACACCAGCACGGCCGCGGGCAGACGATGTCGAGGAAGATGCCGTCAGCATCATATTTGCGGCAGACTTCTTCGATCTCGGCAATCAAAAGGTCCAAATACGCTGTATTTAGGCACATTTCGTGATAACCGGCGACATCATTGCTGCCGGCCCACGGCACCGAACCATTGGCCAAGCGGCGCGACCATTCCGGATGGCGCCAGTAAGTTTGCTCGTCCAGACCCGCGCTGAGATACACCGGGGTTTTGACGTTGATGGCGTGCGCGGCTTTGATCTGTGCGCCCAACAGATCGAGCGTCAGCGTCGGATGTTGCCGGCCGACGGTGGTTGGGTGGTAGGTCCACCCATGATGGCACTTCGAGAACACCGTAATGCTATCGACATGGCCAAGTTTCAGCATCGCCTGGAATTGTTCAGGTTTGAAGTCGGCACCGACCGCCGGAATTTTTTCCGAGGTGTGGAAGTCGAGGTGAACTTGGCGATAGC
>JBBROQ010000073.1:0-13446 GCA_038229115.1 Planctomycetota bacterium
CTCCCGCTTCAGAAATTGCCGTCGGCTGCGCGGTGACTGGACGCGGCAGCATCACCGTCAACGCCGGCGCGCGTTCGAGCGCGATCAACAAACGCCAGCCGCCATCGGCCTGCGCGCCGGTGACGGTCACGCTCGCATAGCCAGGGTGACGCAGCGTGAAGGTCGCTTCCGCCCGGTCGGCAGCCGGCATGTCGAGCGCCAACGGCGTGACGCCGATCGACTGCTGCTCGCCGGCACCGTTGGCACGAAAAATCTCGGCCCCGGCCGGCACGCTTTCGATCGATAACGGTAGATATTTCAGGCCCATCGCGCGCGCAGTCGCTTGACTGATGGCGACATCGCCGGCGGCCAGGGCGGCGGTCAACTGCGCGCGCAAGCCCACGCGTTTGGCCACCAACGCGACCAGTTCCTCGCGTTCGCCGACCGCCTGCGCACGCGCGGGCGCGGCGCGCAAGTCGGCACGCGCCAATAGCTCGTCCAAACTCTTGATCGCCTGTTCGGCTTCACCCTCACGCACCAAGCGATGGACGCGATCGAGTTCGGCCGCAGCCGCCGCATCGAGTTCAGCCAAGCGCGCAGCGCGGGCGGTGAACGCCGCCGCCAAAGCCGGATCGGCGTCGGGAGCCTTAGCCAGCTCGGCCAATTGCGCGGCGTTCAGGGCATCGGCCGCGCCTAGACGTTCGACCGCACTGATGACCGCACTTAAACCGGTTTGGTTGGCGGCGCTTGGCGCAGCCTTTGCGATCACCTTCGCGCTGCTCAATGCACCGCTGATGCGGTCGACGCCAACGCCATCACCTACCGCATTCAACAGCGCATTGCGCGCGCTCAGCGCGGCTTGATGCAGCCTGGCGGCCTCGACCTGTACGCGCTCCAGCGCATCAGCGAGTTCGGTACCAGCGACGGTGACGTGCAACTTCTGCCGCTCGACCAGGTCATGTATTCCGGCCTGATCACCGGCCGCAGCCATCGGCTGCAATTGCGCGATGACGTCGTGCAGGCGCGCGGTCTGCCGCACGAGGTCGGCGCGCGCACTGTCCAGGCGAACCTGATCGCGCGGCGTCGGCCGCGAGGCGCTCAACACCTCCAAAAGTTTTCGCCGTTGGCTCAACGGCGCCCCCGGTGACGCCAGCCGATCGAGCTGCCCAATGCGCCAATGATCCAGCTCGGCGACCGCAGCAATGCCAGGGCCGCTAGGCGGATTGGCGTCGACAATCGCCAGCGCCGCAGCGACGTCATCGCGCGCCAACGCCTCAATCACTTGTGCCGACAACTCAGCACAAGCGCGCGTGAAGGCTTCTTGCTCGGCGGCCAAGCGATGCGTCAGGGCATCGCTATCGGCATCGCCGGGCAGTTGCGCCAGACGTTCGGAAGCGCGCGCGAAATCGTGTACCGTCAACAGCCGTTCGATGCCGGTGCGCTCGGACGCCAACGCGCCGTCGACGCGCGCGCGCAAATCGCTGACGCGGCGCATCGCTTCCAAATCGTTCCCGGCTGCGCGGCGCAGGTCGTCGGTTAGCGCCAACGCGTCATTCCACTTGGCCTCGGCAATCATGCCCGCGACCTGTTCGGTGGTGGCGCGGATGTGTTCCTGCCGGTGCTGATAATCGACCACCAACGTCACCAACCCGCCGCCGGCCAGCAGCACGCCAACCACGCCCAACCACAACAATGGACTGGTCTGCTGCGCCCGTGGCGCGCGATAGATGTCCACCGGCGTAGCCATGCGTGCGGCCGAATTACCGCTGATGATTGCCGCTCGGCGGCTGCTGCTGCCGGTGGAACGGCGCACGACGCCCTTGGCCAAGAGGGCGTGAATGGTCCGGGCGATATGCGCAGCGCTGGTACGGCACAGTCGTGCGATCTCGGTCACGTTGGCGCTGCCGTCGATGTGGTTAAGGACCTGTTTGTCCCACTCGCCCAAATCGCCGCCGCCGCCTTCGGCTAACGCGAATACATCGTTGGGATCGACGGCCTTGGCCACTGCCGTCAACTCGTCGATGCGTTCGCGCACCGTGCGCAGCAGCACCTCGGCATCGATGCGCAGGCGCAACGCAGTGGTGGTGAAATCGAACGATGACTCGTCGATGTTCTTCTGAAATTGGAGTTGATGGATCGAACTGGAAAACAGCTGCACCAACGCGTCTTCGACCAGCGCGCGGGTGGTCGATGCGACCTCCTCTGCGGTCGCGGCGCCGAGGGTCACCGCGTGTTCACCCACCGGCGTCCGTGCCGTGCGATAGGCCGCAATCAGCGCGTCACGCGTGGCGTTGTCGACGCGATGGTATTCGCGCAGTTTCGCCGCCAGCAGTTCGTCTTTGTCGGTACCCACATCGAATGCCGTCGGCATCCCCTGCTCAAAACGGAAGCGGCAGCGCAGGTCCGGGCCGGCGGCCACCAGCACGCCGGTTTGACGTTGCCGATGCACTGCCTGCACATGCTCGACTAATGCGGCATTCAGCATCGCGGGAATCCTCTGGCCTGAGGTACCCCACACGCGCGGCGCTGGCAAATCACGGTTGCTGACTGCCAACGTTTACGGCGCATAGGCCACCACCGCGCCATCGGCGTAGGCGCATAGCACACTGTGCGCGTCCACCGCCACTGCGGTGATCGCCGCCGGCCCCGGCGCGGTCCACACCACGCGGCCCTCGCGCACCAAAGCGAGCGTACCGTCGGCGCAGCCAACGGCGATCACGCCCCCGAACACGGCGGTGGCAGTTGCCGCCGACGGCAACGCTAACGGCGGCGCGGCCACGCCAGCAAGCGTGAACCGCAACAGCCGCTCGCCGGCGGCCTGTGCCAATTCGCCACCCGCAGTCCCGGCATTCGACGACCGCAGCAACAGCGGTTCGCCCACTGCCGGCGCGTTCAGACGCACGCTCCAGCGCAGCGCCGCATGGTCATGCTCGACCGTAGTCACCGCCAACCGACTGCCGTCCAGAACCACCGCGCAACCGCCGGGCACCGCGACCAACTGCCCGATGTCGGTTGCTTGTAGATCCAAGTCCCAGCGCACCCGCCGCGCCGATTCATCGCAGCCCAGCAAACGCCCGCGTAAATCCGCCAGCACCAAAACGCCGTCGAGTTCGCTACCGACCGCCAACGGCCCGGACAACGCCGCCGCCGGCAACGTGATCGCGGTTGGTGCGTTACCGAATTCGCCTGAAAAAAGCGCCTCGCCCGCGAACGCAGTGCGCTCTGTCGATCCGAACACGTCGTTGCGATACCGCAGGATTCGACCGCGCACTTCACTGCGGGTCGGCAGGCGTAAGCGCACGCTGCCTTCTTCGTTCAGCCACAGCACGTCGTGCCGCGCCCCCGCCACCAACCAACCGCCCTCGACCGCCAACGGCTGCCGGGCTGCGCGCGACGGATCAACATCATTGTCATCGCCAAGCGTCTGCTTCCACGCGACCCGACCACCCACGATCCGCGCGATCCCATCCACCGCGCACGCCAAGGCACCGCCTTCGGCGTGCGTCAACGTCAACGCCGGCTTATCCAGGTGCGCTTGCCACAATGCCGCGCGTTGCAGGCGCACATCCCAACGGCTGCTGATGCGCACTTCGGCCGCACTGACGCGCAGCGGCTGCCAGCCTGGGGCGCTGACGGTCAGATCGCGGTTTTCTTCTGGCGCCAACTGCAGCACCAACGGCGCCGTGCCCACAGCGTCATTGCCAAGCGTCACCGTCGCTCCAACCGGACTCACCAGCACGCGCACGCTTAAACGCAATTCCGCCGGTACGCGCGCGCCATGCGCCAACACCAACTCATGCGCGGTGGTCCAGGCGTCGTCCCAACGTTGTGCCCGCACCTGTTCGCGCCACGTCGCTAAGCCGGCATCGAGCGCCTGCCGCCGCGTAGCCAGTTCACTGAGGCGCCGTTGCGCGGTCGCCACCGTCGGCGTACCGGCATGCGTCTGTACAAAGGCGGTCAAAGCCGCGACCTCATCGCTGCTCGATAATGCGGTCCATGCGGTTGCCGCCGCATCGCGCCGAGCCTGCAACGCGGCGCGATCGCGACTGAGACTTTCACGCAGATGCCACGGCTCGGCCGCGGTCTGCAATGCGGCCAGGGCCGCATCGGCGGCGATCACATCAGTGACGCCCAACGCGCGCGCGCGTTCGACCTGCGCCAAGAACGCGGCTTGATCGCGGGTCAGGCGTTCGGCCTGCGCCTCGGCTTTGGCTTTCAGCGCGCGGTCTTCCACCGGCGCAACCGTGCGCGCCAGTTCCAGCGCTCCGGCCAGATCGTGATCGGCCTCGCGTTTCGCTGCTTCCGCCAGCAATTCAGGTGCTTTTGCGGCCAGATTCGAGCGCGCCGAAGCTAAACGACTGAGCTCATCAATGCGGGTACGCAGCGCTTCGATCTTGGGCGACAGCACCTCGCCGCCATAGATGCCCATGAACGCGACTAACCTTTGCCGTGCCATAACCGGATCGGCCGCCGCGACCGCGGCCTCAATGGGCGGCAGGTCATGCCGCGCGGCATCGATCAACGCGACCGTGAACGCGCCGTGCACGGGGGCCAAGACCTGTTCCGCTTTGCGCGCCGTGCTGCCGCGCAACTGACCCAAACGTTCTTCCAAGGTGACCAACTGTGCCCGCACCGGTTCAACCCCGGCGCCACCCGTCTGCGCCAACGCATCCACCGCGGCCTGCGTCTGGCCGGCGCTGGCGGTGAAGCGGTACAGATCCACATGCGGCTTCGCCACCAACGCACCGACGCTTAGCAAGATCACCCCGGCGATCCCGTACAGCACCGCGACGCGGTTGCGGCTCTTGGTTGCCTCGGCCAGCAATTTGGCCAGCGCCGTGCGCCGCTGATCGTTGGGCCCCAGCCCGCGCAACGCCGAGCGATAGGCGTTCACGGCGCCAAAAAAGCGCCGCCCACGCCGCAGCGCATGACCGCGCGCGATGCCTTCTTCGATGAGTTGATCGTGCGAGCGTGCTTCCAATGCGCGCACGTGCTGACCGATCTCGGCATCGTCGCTGTGATATTTCGCTACTTCCCGCCAACGCGTCAGGGCCTCGTCATAACGCCCCGCCTGTTCGGCCGCGCGCGCCGCCGCCAACTGATCCGCTAACTGATCGCGCCAGCCGCCACCGCCGCTGCGAATCGCGTCCGAATCGGTCTTTCGCCCCAGGATGCGCGAGGTCGCCGGACTGGCAGCGATACGAGAAGTACCGCGCGTACCGGCATGCGGATCGGAGCCACAGAAAATGCAGATTCTGTCCGACACCGCGACCGTGCGCGAACACGACAGGCAGGATAGACGCAGGTTCGCTTGGCATTTCGCACACGCGGTGGCTTCGCGGTGATTGACCGCGCTGCACTGCACGCACACCACCACGTCTTCCGCGGTCGCGTCTTTTTCCACCCGCGAAAAAATCCGCGCCAACGCCCGCCGCGCGGCCTCATCGCCGGGCGCTAGTTCCAAGATTTTCAGACAAGTGCCGCGCGCGTCCTCTAACTGGCCCAATTCCAGATAGCGCCCGGCCAAGACGCGCAGGCTTTCCACCGCCGCGGCCTGATCGCCGTCCGCGACCTGACAACGAGCCAGCAAATTGCGCGCGCGCGGATCCAACGGCGCGAGTTCCACCGCACGCCCGGCCGTTTGCAGCGCCGCGGCGTTATCGCCATCATCAAGGTGTTCGAGCGCCAACTGCCCATAGCACGCCGCGGCTTCCGGCGCGTCGCCCAAATGCTCTAAACACACCGCCAACCGCGCGGCGGTGTCGCGTTCCACCGGCGACGCCGCCAGCACCTGCCGATACAGCCGCGCCGCTTGGCTCCAGGCGCTGCGTTCTTCGTGCGCCTCGGCGGCTTCCCGCAGTTCATCACCTTCCAACCGCCGCACCTGACCGCCCGCGATCAGATCGTACAGCACCGCATACACGTCGAAACGCGCGGCGATGGTGTCGGCCACGATTTCTTCGACGGTGCGCACGCCGTCGATCAGCGGCAGTACCGCCGCCTGCGGCCAGCCACGCGTCAACCACACCGGATCGTGACCGCCGGCAGCGATGTAGATCGTACGCGCGTCCGGCACGCTTTCTTGGAACCGTGCCCATTCGTCCGACCGCCGCGCCGATTCCATCAGGATTGAATTCAGATTGATCTTCAGCGCCCGTGTGCGCGCCGACTCGATTAACGCCGACGCTTCGGGCTCATCCGGACCAGCATCGGTGAAGGTGAAATCGGCACGCTCCCACGTGCATAGGCTCAGCAATTCGTCTTCGGCCTGCGCCCGGTACGCTTCGCCCACGTCGTCGGCACTGATGCTGCCGCGTTCCACCAACGCATGTACGACTTGGCTGGCGCGCCCGCCGCTACTGATCCCGGCCACCGTGGTGCCGTCGATCACGCCGCGTAAAATCAGCCGCTTCAATAGCGCTTGATGACTGTCGGCAGCGCGCAGCCCGACCCCAATGATCTCGCCCTGATCAAAAAACACATCGCGCCCGGCGGCGTCGGCAGCCAGCCGCAATACGCCCGTGGCCTTCGTCCTGGCTAAGGTCTGGAACACCTCGGCCAAGCCCAAGGTGCGCAAGTTGCCGGCAAAACCCATCTCAGGATCTCACGGCCGGAATTTCAGCGTCGTAAATCACATCGTCAGCTTACCCCCGAAACGCCCTCACCGGAGCGCGCGTGCCTTGCAGCAGCCGTACCCGCGCCCACCGTTTCACCCGCGCCGGCAATGCCCAATCCACCCACCGCCTACCTGTTCTGTCCGGCCTATCCGTTGCGCGATGCACCGCACCTCGCGCAAACGCAGCACGCCGCGGCCGAACTCGCCGCCGCCATCGGCCACACCCTGGTCGAATCGCCGCTGTTGCCGCACACCGACGCCAGCCGGCATTGGCTACCCTTGGCCGAGCGCTTGGCCGATCTGGAACGCGGTTGCGCCCACGGCGTCCTATTGGCGGCGCGCGGTGGCTATGGCTGCGTGCAATTGCTTACTGCAACGAATCGGCTGATTATGCCGCCCATTATCGGCTTTTCCGACCTCACCGCCCTGCACGCATTGCAGCTGCGGCGCGGCGGCCCCGAAGGTTATTACGGCGCCATGCCCGGCGTCGCCCACGGCGCACGCGCGCGCAACAGCTTGGCCACGCTGATCCGCGGCAATGCGCTCACTATTGAGCCCAAGGCTTTCCTCGACGTCACCGTGCTGCGCGCCGGCACGGCCCACGGCCGCCTGATCCCCGCCTGCCTGCGCGTCCTCACTGGTCTCGTCGGCACGCCCGCCATGCCCGATCTGTCCGGCAGCATCCTCGCCATCGAAGACATCGACGAACGCGCCTACCAAGTCGACCGCGACCTCCACCAACTGCACGCCACCGGCGCGCTCGATAACGTCGCAGGACTCATCGCCGGCCTGTTTCCCGTCAGCGCGTCGCCTTCGCCCGACGGCCCCAGCACCGCCGCCATCATCCGCGCCTGGGCCGAGCGCCTGCGCATTCCCGCGCTATTCGGCCTGCCGTTCGGTCATCACGCCGATCCGCTCACCCTGCCCGTCGGCCGCCCTGCCTCGCTGACCGTCGCCTCAGACGCTGACCATGCGCCCGACTGGCACCTCGCCATTCAGGCCCGCGCGTGAAGCGGCCACGTCCGCTTCCTCAACAGCCTTCGTACCGCACGGTAGAACTCACCATGTCCACTCTGCCACCCCATCTGCGCGCGCCGTGCTCAGCATTGCCCACCCGCGCCTTCACCTTGATGGAATTGCTAATCGTTATTTCGGTGATCGCGGTGTTGGCGGGGTTGCTGTTTCCGGCAGTGGGAATGATTAAGCGACAGGCATTGCAATTGAAGGATGCTAACAATTTAAAGCAATTGGCCCTAGGCATCGAAACATTTAGACAAGATCACGAGGATAATTTCCCGCCGTCGCTCAATTCGTTATTCGATAAAAGCAAAGGCGATTATTTTGAGGCGGGCCTAGCTAAGAAAGTCCTTATTTGCCCTGCCGATCCCTCCAAAGGAATGACGGAAGATTTTAACCGGACGCCAAGCAGCTGGAGTCAACTCAAAGAGATTTGGCGAAATGAACAAGTTCAAGGGCAGCCAAAGCGTCCATGTAGTTATCTCTACGAATGCAGCGGAACCGTTTTGCTTCCAGGGGCAACCGGCGGAAATAAAGACAATGGCTATATTGGATGGTTCTCTTACACGGATCACGAATTGGCAGCGGGATCCACATGGGCTCAGGGGAAAAGGAACCAACAAAAATTTGGAAACATAGTAAACAACGCTCCGGCTTCTTTCGCGCCGTCGGCACTCCCAATCGTTCGCTGCTTTTGGCACCGACAATGGGCCGACGGAAGTGATGATTTAGTTCGACGCGTTCTCGCCATCAGTTGGGAATGCAATGTGTTCTGGACCATTCCAAAGTGGGAATACGAAGCATCGAACGGTACCATCCCTCTCAATTGAACGTGTCGTTGACAGGCAGAATGTCGCTTTATCCTTCGCGCCCATTTTGGAGTAGTCCATGCATCTCAAGATCCGCACCAGCGCGCTTAAACCCATCCGCAAACACGGCTTCCGTAAGCGCATGAAGTCGCGCAGCGGTCGCGCCCTGATCAACCGTCAGCGCAGCCGCTCCTGCGGCAAAGGTAAGAAGCGCTAAGCACGCTTAGCCGCTCGCCGGATGCCCGCAGCACCGGCCTGACACCCTGCAACCCCTGCCCCCGGCAGGGGTTGCTCTTTTTTAGACTCTAAACAGACCCGAGTCGTTATTGACATGGGTTTGTTCTGCCTATGGTCGCGGCCCATGCATCAGCCGCCGCTGCCACCGGGCCAAACCCGCATCCTCACCTACTTCGCCGACGCCGAAGACGACGGCCGGCAGCCCAGCCGCGCCGAAGTCGCCGAAGCCATGGGCTACGCCTTCCCCTCGGCGGTCAGCAAGCATGTCGACGCGCTGGTGCGCAAAGGCCTGCTCGCCGCCGACCGTGACAAAAAGCGCAATGTCCGCCTAACTGACGTCGGTTGGGCCGCGATCAACCGCGCCCCCTCTAAACAAGGCGTCCCGATCATCGGCGCGATCGCCGCCGGCGCCCCGATCATGGCCACTGAGGCCCACGCCGGTTATCTGCGCGACATCCAGCCCGCGCCCGGCCGCATCGCCCTCAAAGTCCGCGGCGACAGCATGATCAACGCCGGCATCCTCGACGGCGATTTCGCGGTCATCCAAACCGGTGCCGCGGTGGCCGAAAATCAGATCGGCGCAGTAGTCGTCGACGGCGACGCGACTTTGAAGCGCGTGCGCTATCACCACGACCACATCGACCTGATACCCGAGAATCCCGCCTACCAACCCCTGACGGTCGCCAAACAGGGTCCCGACGGCCGTACGGTGCAGATCGTCGGTCCGCTGTGTTTCATCTATCGCACCGTCATGTAACGCGCCCGTACCTATTTCTCTTCACTCACCAAACCCATCGCCCCCACCTCGCACCAAGGTTTCTATCATGGCCACCCCCGCCGCCGAACGTGAACGCACCGCCACCACCCCCACCGCCGCCGAACGCGCCAATAATCCGGCGAAACTGAAAGCCATCGAAGCCGCGCTCGAACAGATCGACAAGGTCTACGGCAAGGGCTCGATTATGAAGCTCGGCCAGTTCGAAAAGGTCGATGTCGGCGCGATTCCCACTGGTTCGCTCAGCTTGGACATGGCCATCGGCATCGGTGGTGTTCCGCGTGGCCGCATCGTCGAAATCTTTGGGCCAGAATCCTCGGGCAAAACCACGTTGGCCCTGTCGATTGCCGCACGTGCTCAGAAAGAAGGCGGCGTGGTCGCCTATATCGACGCCGAACATGCACTCGATCCCAGTTACGCCGGCAAGATCGGCGTACAGCTCGACGACCTGTTGGTCAGCCAGCCCAGCTATGGCGAACAAGCGCTCGACATCGCCGACCTACTGGTGCGCTCAAACGCCGTCGACGTGGTCGTGATCGACTCGGTTGCGGCCCTGACGCCGAAAGCCGAACTGGACGGCGATATGGACGATACCCAAGTGGGCATGCAGGCGCGCATGATGTCGAAAGCGATGCGCAAACTTACCGGCGCGATCAGCACCTCAAAAACCACCGTCATCTTCATCAACCAGATCCGCGAAAAGATCGGCGTAGTTTATGGTAGCCCCGAAACCCAGCCCGGCGGCCGAGCCCTGAAATTCGCCGCCAGTTTGCGTTTGGATATCCGCCGCGTGACTTCGATCACCGAAGGGGAACGCGTCATCGGCAACCGCGTACGCGTTAAAGTCGTGAAAAACAAAATCGCTGCGCCCTTCACCAAAGCTGAATTCGATATCATGTTCAACGAGGGCATCAGCTACACCGGCGACGTTCTCGACCTCGGCGTTCTCGCCAAGATCGTGAACAAATCCGGCGCCTGGTTCACCTACGAAAGCCACAAACTCGGCCAAGGCCGCGAAAACGCCAAACAGTACCTGCGCGACAACCCCAAAGTCTGCGAAGACGTCGCCGCCAAGATCCGCACCAGCAACATCAATCTGCTCGAAACCGGCTCCACCGCCGAATAATCGCCGATGCCGGCCTTTGCCAATGTTTCATCGCCCCAACTACGCCAAGCCATCGCGCTTGGCGTAGTCGTTGCCAATATCCATTCCGGCACACCAATCGACACCAGGCTACGTTGAGGCAATGAATGACGAACCGATGGCCATGCCGCACTCTCGCCATGATGACGCTATGCGTCTCTGCCGTGTCGGCAGAAGTCCCGTACATCAAAATAAGAATTCCAAACGACACCTATACGATTGCTATCATCGACAATGAATTGCTGGATCTCGAGCAGAATGTAAAGTCCTTGTCCACCAAATTCGATTACGTCATTAACGGTGGATACTATGACCGAAAGGACTCGCCCTCGGGCTATCTGAAGTTGTCAGGACACGAAATAAGCAGCCGAAAAAGCGCCACCCTTGGTGGCATGCTTGCGTTCAATAACGCCGGTAACATGAACCTCCTGTGGTCAAAAGACCTTGATGTGAAACAGTGGGATAATGTACTTCAGAATGGCCCGTTCCTGGTGGATCCAGGCGGGAAGAATGGCATCAGATCCGATCAAGGTCACACCGCGAAAAGAACGTGTATTGGTAGATACACCAATGGCGATGCGCTCCTCGTCTTCGCCAAGAATTCTACCCTGAAAGGGTTGGCCGACTTGCTTTGCAAGAGCGAGGATGGCATCGAGGCCGTGCTGAATATGGATGGCGGACCAATGGCAGGTCTGTGGTCTAAGTCAAACAAGAACATTCAGATCAACAATGCCATGCCCGCAATTTGTTATATCGGCATTACGCTAAAAGCAGCCAGCCCTCCTTAACCAATGAGGGCAAAGCCTGAGCGTCCTGCTATTCCACATCAATACTCCTCCCTACGCATTGCTCAAATGCGACAAATCCGCTTCGCGCAATCCAAACTGGTCGCGAATAGCCGCCAAGCCCTCATGGCCGTGCAGCACATGTTCGGGTTGGTGCGCATCGCTGTTAAGGACGACCTCGACGCCGTGTTCGGCAGCTACCGCCCAGAACGGCGCCCACGGGTACACCGAACGCAAACCCTCATCGCCATGGACGAACGCTTTGCGCAGGCCATTCGCATTCAATTCCAACGGGACCTTGCAGGCGGCGGCCGCAGCGCAGATATCACGCGCGCACGCGGCGGTTTCATTGGTCCAATGCAATTGACTGCCGCCGATCACATCCGGATGCGCGATAAAAGCGAACAGCCCCGATTCAATGCTCGCAACGCATGCCTGCGCATAGACGGACAACGCGCGCGTAGTCGTCAGGCGGTCGAAACTGCCGATCCATTCGCCATCAATGTCCACCGAATGACAGGCGCCGATCAGATAATCATATCCGCGCCGTCCCAACAATTCGTCGCGAAAGAATCCATGAAATTCAGGCTGCCAATCGCACTCCATACCCAGCAACACCGTTAAGTCAGGTTGTTCACGCGCCGCCTGCCGTACCGCAGCTTCGTATTCGTCGATCAGCGGCATCGCCATGCGCCATTCTGACCAGCGTCCATCTGGCAACGGCGTGTGATCGGAAAATCCGAGCACTTCACAGCCGCCGGCCACCGCAACGCGTGCATAATCCGGAGCATCACCACTGGCGTGGCCACAACGGAAGGTGTGAGTGTGGTAATTCGCGCGGTACGTCACTGGTGCGAGTGTAGTGCGGTCAGCGCGCGCTCCAGCGCCGCAAGCGTAGTAAATACGATGCCTGTCAGGCAGCCTTGACCTCGGCCCCAAGCCACCCACGGTGCGGCCCGATCGGCATCTAGCCGTTTGGGAAAGACTTCATGGCCAAGCAGAAGGTCGAATACACCGAAGATGCGATCAAAACCCTGGACGCGCTCGCGCACATCCGCCTGCGCACCGGCATGTACATCGGCAGGCTGGGGGACGGCACCACGCCATCGGATGGCATCTATGTGCTGATGAAAGAAGTGGTCGATAACTCGATCGACGAATTCATCATGGGCGCCGGCAAGCGCGTCGACATTACTCGTGACGGCGTCAGCGTGACCATCCGCGATTTTGGTCGCGGCATTCCACTCGGTAAAGTCATCGACTGCGTGAGTCAGATCAATACCGGCGGAAAATATAACGACGACGTATTTCAGTTCTCGGTTGGCTTGAATGGCGTTGGCACAAAGGCCGTAAATGCGCTGTCAAGTTCGTTCGAGGTCATCAGTTATCGCGAAGGTCAATTCAAGCGCGCACTGTTCGTGCGCGGCAAACTGGTGAAGGAAGAAGACGGCAAAGCCAAGGATCAGCCCAACGGCACCTTTGTTTCGTTCACGCCCGACCTAGAAATCTTCAAGACCTACACTTGGCACGACGAATTCATTACCAAGCGCCTACAATATTACTGCTATTTGAATGCTGGGTTGAGCATCACTTATAACGGACAAACATTTATTTCGAAGAATGGCTTACAGGATCTCTTAGAAAAGGAGATCGGCGAGGAACAGACCCACTACGACATCTTCCATCATCGCGACGACAAGATCGAATTTGCTTTCACCCATACCAACACCTACGGCGAGACCTATTTTAGCTTCGTCAACGGCCAATACACCAATGACGGCGGCACGCACCAATCCGCGTTCCGCGAAGGCTTATTGAAAGGTATCAATGAATTCGCCGGCAAGAACTTTGCCGGCGAGGACGTGCGCGAAGGCCTGATCGGTTCGGTGGCGATCAAACTACAGGAACCCATCTTCGAAAGTCAGACGAAAAATCGCCTGGGCAGTGACGTGCGCTCATGGGTGGTACCGGCGATCAAGGAAGCGGTCGAGCGCTGGCTGCACACCACGCCCGAGGCTGCACTGAAACTGATCGACAAGATCAAAACAAACGAACGCATCCGCACCGAACTGTCGAAGATCAAG
>JBBROQ010000074.1:0-13379 GCA_038229115.1 Planctomycetota bacterium
CGGATGTCGTCCACCGTTGCGCGTGATTGTTGAAGAGAGGCCATAAGGCCCCCAAAAAAAATGGGCCGTTGGCGTCAAGTGTTATTTATCAGCAGGAAATCGCTACTTTTGGCTAAAGGAAACGGCGTTGTTTCGTCCGTCAGTCCAGAACAGATAACATATTCATGGATGACGCCCTGATTATCGGCTCTTCCATAAATGCAAACTCCCATTGCGCAGGGGAATCCCTTTATTTCAACCCACCATCCCCAGTCCTCGTTGCAGTAAAACGGAACGGAATAGCCAATGAGCCTCAATTCGCGTTGAATGTATTCCGCCAGATTTTTTCCATACATACCAGCATTCACAACTTCGTTATCTTCATTCTCGGTTTTCTGAAACATGTCGGTAGTGATGTGGATAAATGTATTACGCATCATGAAAATTCTCTCCGCCCGACAGATCAATTCCCGCCGCGGCCGCTCTGCCGCAGCGTCACATCAACTGCCTGACCCGCATTCAAATGCCAGCCAATCGCGAGGCCGGCCGTCGCGCTGGCGGGCAGGGCTTCCCAGCCGGCATCGTCACTGGCGCGTAGGGCGAAACCTTCGGCGGTGCGGCGCAGTCGGAAGATTGCGGTGTTCTTGCCGAGTTTGCGCACGGTGCGCGGCGATTGGCCGGGAGTTTCGAT
Organism: Planctomycetota bacterium; assembly: GCA_038229115.1. Classification (GTDB taxonomy): domain Bacteria; phylum Planctomycetota; class UBA11346; order UBA11346; family UBA11346; genus JBBROQ01. Next base: position 671 of record JBBROQ010000074.1, read on the forward strand.
ACTTAGGCCGCGGCGGTCCAAGATCAGTCCGACCGTGCCGATATCAAAGCGCCAGCGCTCGTCCGTGGCCGGGTCGTCGGCGAAATGCACCCGCAGTTCCAACTCGCGGCTCATCAATACCGGCAGCATCACCATGCGGCCGGCGCCGCTGCCGGTGAAGCGCGACACGCCGTCAGTGTAGGTGAACCCGGTGGTCGGACTGAAATTGAAGCGCTCCCAGAACAAACCGACCAAGCGTTGATTCCGTTCCCGCGCGAGTTGTTTGTTCTGCACTTGCTGCGCGGTGTCGGTGGGCGCGGGGGGCTGTTCGGCCAGATGCAGCAGCGCGTCTTCCAGTTGTTCCTGCCGGGCATCAAGTTGCGCGCGCACTGCGGGACTGAGCCACGTCTCGGGAATCGCCTTCAGTGCTTTGGCGGCATCGGTGAAACGGCGGTCTTTTAGGTGCGCGTCGATCTCGGTCAGACTGGCAGCGCTTTTCTGCCGGGCCCAATCGTCCCACGCGTGATTGAGCTGCTGCACCAGATCATTGGCGCGGGTCCACCGGCCGCTGTTGGGCGACAGTCGATCGCGCGCGGCGGTGGCGGTGGCGACCGCGGCGGCGAATTCGAAGTGCTCGGCAGAGGCTTGGGTTTCGGTGCTGGTCCGCTGCCAAGCGTCGCTGGCGCGGGCGTTGGCGCGGGCAGTGCTAAGGATCGCGAACAGCACGAAGGCGGTCGCGAGCAGGGCGGCCCACAGCGCGACCCGGCGCACTCTCCGGCGACGACGCGCGCGGCGCAGGGCCGGGCGCAAACGTGCCGACGGCATGCGCGGATTCAGCAGGTCGTCGGCCAAGGCCAACGCGGCTTCGGCCGAGGCCGGACGCTCGGACGGATTTTTGGCCAGCAGCCGCTCGATGAACGCGCGCAGGCGCGGATCGGGGCCGGGTTCCGGCCAGCGCAGCAGCTGCGTCGCTGCCTTCATCAGCAGCTCGACCGCAGTTTTTCCGGTGAAGGGCGGCACCCCGCAGACCAGGTGATAAAGCGTCGCGCCGAGTGACCACAAATCCGTGCGATGATCGGCACGGTGCGCGTCGCGGGCCTGTTCGGGCGACATGTATTGCGGCGTGCCCATGAGGATGCCGGCCTGCGTCGAATCGGTGGCGCCGCTGTGGCTGCGTTGGTCGTCGGGCAGCGCGGCGTCGGCTTCCAGACGGGACAGGCCCAGGTCCGCGATCTTCACCGTGCCGTCGGCGGTCAGCATCAGATTGTCGGGTTTAATGTCGCGATGGATGACGCCGCGCGCGTGGGCATATGCCAGCGCGGCGAGCGCCTGACGCGCAATCGAGCCGGCTTCCGCCACGCCCACTGGGCCTTCGGCCAGACGCGCTTTGAGCGTGCGGCCTTCGACCAGTTCCATGCTGAAAAACATCTGGCCGTTGGCTTCGCCGACGTCGTGAACGGCGATCAAATTGGCGTGATGGAAACGCCCGGCTGCTCGTGCCTCGCGCAGGAAACGCTCGCGAAAAGCAGGGTCATTGGCCAAGCGCGGGATCAGGACCTTAAAGGCGACCACGCGGCCCATGCTCAATTGCGTGGCGCGGTAGACTTGCCCCATGCCGCCTTTACCCAGCGGTCCTTCGATGCGATAGCCGGCGATGATGCGGCCACTGGGCAGGTTGTCGCCGACGGGCGCGGCCGCGGCGGGCTGCAAGGTGTCGGCGGCGGTGACGTCCGGTTCAGCGACCTCGGTTACGGCGCTGGTTGGTAACGCTGGCACACCCAACAACCCAAGCGCGCCGGGCCCCGAGACGTTCAGTCGCTGCGATTCCGGAATGGTTAGTGCCTCGGCGGTGGCGCGACGCAGATCGGCGCGAACGCAGCGTGCTAAGGCGCGATCGATTAACGCCGGCGACGGTTGCAGCCGGCGCGCGCGTTCGTGCAGCAGCGCCAGCAGTTCGGCGTCAGTCATCGGGGTCGCGGGCGCATCGGTCACGGGGTGCCGGTGTTCATCGAAGTGCTCATCAGGGCGTACAGCGCTACGGCGCCTGCAACCGCGGCGTTGAGGCTCTCGGTACCGCCAGGCATCGGCAAGGTCAGGCGCTGTTCGCAGTCGGCCAACCATGCATCAGGAATGCCGTTGGCCTCGCCGCCGACAATCAACCAGCGCGGTCCGCTTGGCAATGCCGACGGTGATTGTCCGCCAGAAACGACCAACGCACACCGCGCACCGCCGGCGAGCGGCGCCAGCCCCGTCGCGGGATCCAGTTCATGCAGCGCCAGCAACGGCAGCGCGCCGGCCGAGGCCTGCACCGCTTTGTACGCGAACGGATCAGCCCCGCCCAACAGTACTACCTGCGACACTGCGAACGCCGCCGCGCTGCGCAGCAACGTGCCCAGATTTCCCGGGTCATTGATGCCGGCCAACACCAAGCCGCCGCGCGCGGGCATCAGTTCCGGCGGCGTGCGCCGCGCGATCACTGCGGCGTAGCCCGACGCGGTGGTGGCCTGGCTAAGCTTCGTCGCCACGCGCGCGCCGACGCGCACCACCGCGGCGGTGGGCCAAGTCGCGGGCAGCTCTAGATCCTCGCGGATGAACAAGTGCTCGGCGGCCCAGCCGGCGCGCAGGAAGCCGTCGATAACGCGTCTGCCTTCCGCAAGAAAAGTGTCAGAGGCGCGCCGCGTGCGCGCGTCATGCAATTGTGCGGCGGCGACGATCAGCGGATTGGTGGGCGCGGTGATGACGGTCATTGCCGACGAAAAGCTTTGCCAATGAGAGAAAATGGTTCATCGGCGTCGTTGACTGCTTGAAAGCCGCGACCTAGTGTCTGAGACAGAGCCGACGGTAGCGCCAGCCCCCGTGGGCCCTGCGCGCCGGCTGGCCGTGGAGAGTTCATGACCGCATTGCGCATGTCACAGGTGATCGTGCCCAAGGCATTCACCGTGCTCGCTGCTGACGCTGATAAGCGCTCCATCATCACCTCGCTGGTCGAAGGCTTGGTGCGCGCGCGCAAGATCCAGAGCGAACATGTGCAGACGATCGTCGATCAGGCGTTAGAGCGCGAAAAAATCGGCTCTACCGGCATTGGCCACGGCATCGCGATTCCGCACTGCAAAACCACCGTGGTGACGCAGATCGCGTGCGCGTTCGGGCACAGCAACGAAGGTCTGGACTTCGACAGCCTCGACGGCGAACCAGTACACAGCGTCTTTCTGCTGCTGACCCCGCCGGATCAAAAAGAGAACCATCTGCAGTTGATGAAAAGCTTCGCCAGCCAGATCCGCAAAGAGCACTTTTGCGAGTTCCTGCATCAGGTCGGCGACGCGCAGCCGTTGGTTGATCTGCTGGCTGAGTTCGAGGCGAGATAACCTGGCCGTGCCCAGCCCGCTGCTGGATCTGACGCCGTATTTAAGCGCTCATCGCGTGCTGCGCTTCGCCGCCGGCACCAGCAAACGCAGCGCATTGATCGACTTAGCCGAACTGACCACCGCCGGTTTCCCGGCGCAGGAGCGCGCGGCGTTTTTCAAAGCCATCTTCGACCGCGAAGACGTCGCCAGCACTGGCATCGGCCGCGGCGTGGCGATCCCGCATGCGCGCCTGAACGGCATCGACGCCTGCCGCATCAGTTTGGGTTTGGCCGACGGTATCGACTTCGGCAGCCGCGACGGCGCGCCGGTGCAGATCGTCGCGATGCTGGTCAGCCGCGAACGCGATCACGCCGAGCACCTACGCATCCTGGCCACCGTCGCGATGCGCTTAGATCGGACTGACTGTCGCGCAGCACTGTTGGCTGCGCTCGAACCGCAGGCTGCGGTGATGGCGCTCAGCGCTTAAAAATTGCGGCGATGCACAGGAAGGACCGGAGCACCGGAGGCGAAGGTTAAGCCATCCGTTTCCCCTCCGTTCCTCCGGTTCTTCATGTGCATAATGCGCTGATTTTTCCAGTGTTTCAGTCGCTTTCGCCGGCAACGACGCCGCGCGCGATCACCGGCCAATCGCCGTCTTCGTCTTCTTGATACGCGGTGTAGCGGCAGCGGCCGGACTGGGTCAGCGCCCACGCGCAGAACGTCGCCACCGACGGCCAGCGCTCTTCGCGTTCTTCGCCGTCGGCGGTGCTGAAGCGGATGAGCACCGATGCGGTCATGGCGCGCATGCGATGAAGGCCGCCGCGTTGAGCAAGTGGCGCCCGCACGGCACCGTCTAGATTCTGCGCATGCTTGCCTATCGCGCTGTTCGTCCGCTGCTGTTTGGCCTGAATGCCGAGCGCGCCCACGACCTCACCATTGCTGGTTTGGCGCGACTGCCTGAGAGCGCCGCGTGGCTGATCCGGCGTTTCACCACGGTCGAGGAACCGTGCTTGGCGCAGCGTTTGTGGGGTCTGGATTTTCCCAATCCGATCGGCGTTGCGGCCGGCCTGGACAAGAATGGTGTGGCCATCGACGGGCTGGCCGCGTTTGGCTGCGGGCATCTCGAAATCGGCACGGTCACCGGTTTGGCGCAGCCTGGGAATCCACAGCCGCGGCTCTTCCGCTTAGTCGCGGACGAGGCGGTCATCAACCGCATGGGCTTCAACAATCACGGCGCCGCGGCGGTCGCCGCGCGGCTGTCGGCGCGCTACGATCCGGCTCGGCAGGGAACGCGGCGGCCGCCGTGCGTGCTCGGCATTAACCTCGGTAAATCCAAGGTGATTGATCTGGAACACGCGCTTGACGATTACCGCGCGTCGGTCGCGGCCCTGGGCGCGTTGGCCGATTATGTAGTGGTCAATGTGTCGAGCCCGAACACGCCCGGTTTGCGCGATTTGCAGGACGAGGCGCGGCTGCGGCCGCTGTTATCCGGCGTGCGCGCGGCGTTGGATGCGGTCGCGCCGGGCACACCGTTGTTGGTGAAGATCGCGCCGGATTTGTCTGCGGCTGGCATTGACGCCGCGGTCGACGCGGCGTTGGCTTCCGGCTGCGACGGGTTGATCGCCACCAACACCACCATCGGCCGCAGTGGGCTCGACACGCCGGCAGCGAAGGTCGCTGAATTCGGCGCCGGCGGGCTTTCTGGCCGGCCGCTGCAAACGCGCGCCACTGCGGTGCTGGCGCAGGTCGCGCGCCGCGTGCGTGCTGGCGGTCGGACGCTGCCGCTGATCGGTGTCGGCGGCGTCGACTCAGTCGCCTCGGCCTGGGCAAAAATCGGCGCGGGTGCGAATCTGGTGCAAGTCTACAGCGCGCTGATTTATCACGGGCCGTAACTGATCGCGCGGCTGAATCGCGGGTTGGCGGAGTTGGTCGAAAGCCACGGACTAAGCTCGATTTTGGCTGCTGTCGGCCGCGATTTATAGGCTTATTTCGCGGCGCGTGCGCGCAGGCGCGTCCAGCCGCCATACAGCGCATCGATCGACAACCCGGTTAGGCACACGTTGGCGCGGCAGCGGGCCATGGCGCCAGTGTTGTGACAGAACTGGCAGGGTGCGCTGCCCAACAGCACCTCGATCGCGCCGGGGCCGCTGGGCGCGAACACGCCGGGATCGGTAGGGCCGAACAACACCAACAGCGGCGTGCCGACGGCGGCAGCGATATGCGCGGTGCCGGTGTCGACCGACAGCACCGCCTGCGCTGCGGCCATCGCTGCTGGCAGCGTTTTCAAGCCGATGACGCCGGTGAGATCGTGCACGTTTTTGCGCAGGGCCGGGGGTACTTCGGCGATGATCGCGCGCGCTTCGCGGCCTTCGGGTGCGCTGCCCATCAGCACCACCGCGTCGGTTTCGTCGGCGCTTATCAACCGCGCGATCAGCCCCGCCCACTGTGCCGGCGCAAGCCCTTTCAGGTTCGGCCGGCGGCGCAGCCAACGATGCGTCAGCGATGAACCAGCCTGCACCGCGATGACGTTTTTCCCGAGCGAGGCGAAACGCGCGCGCTCAGCCGCGAGCAGATTTTCTGGCACGGTCAGACGCGGCAGCGGATCGTAGCCATCGGTACTGACGCCGGCTTGGCGCAGCACTTCCAGGCAGCCCTCGCGCCGATGTCGGGTCACGCCGTCGGCGCCTTTAAAGCTGACTTCGCGCAGCGGCAGCGCTGCGCGCCAGCCGTCCAACCAACGCCGCAAAGTCGCGCCTTCACCGCGGAAAATCAGCACTTCGTCGAAGCCGCGCGCGGCCAACTGCGCGCCCAACCGCGCGCGCGGCCGGCCGCGCAACCAGTCCTGCCACGGTGCGTCGTTGGGCTTCGCCAAGGTGTGTAGACCGGACAGCCATGCCTCATGCGCGAACAGCGGTTGCGCCCATGGCCGCGCCAGCAGCTCCAACGCGCCCTCGCGTGCAAGCTGACGCATGACCGGGGTCAAGATCACCAAGTCGCCGATGCGGGCGCCGTAAATCAGAAGTCGTCGCATGCGGCGCGGCAGCATGCGTGCGCGCCGGCCGCGCCAAGTCCGTTGCGCGAAATGAGGCCGCATGCGGATCGGGGCATGCCCGCGCATATCCGTTGGGCATGGTGGACGTGCGCTGCCTAGCGAGGGTTTCGCCATGAGCGCTCGTGCAAAAACCGCGGCTGAGGCCGTGCTGCTGGTTCGCGAACAGGGTTACTGCGTGGTTCCCAACGCGCTGTCGGCGGCGGAACTGGCGGTGCTGCGACCACGCTTCGAGCAGCTGTTGTCGCCATTGGTCGCGGCCAATCCGGGTGCGCGGCATGTCGAGGCGAAGCGGTTGCTAGAGGCTGATCCGGCGTTCGCTGCGTTGATGAGGCATCCCGCGACGTTGCCGATCGTGCGTGCGCTGATCGGCCGCGACGTGACCCTGGCCACCGGCGGCGAAGGCGATTGGCGGCCGCCGCACACGCCGGCGTACATTTCCTGGCACAACGATTTCACCTGGATGGCCGACGTGCCGTATCCGCGGCAAAATCGCTGGATCCGCTGCACGTTCATGCTCTCGGATGTCGATGACAACATGGGGCCGTTCACTCTTTTGCCCGGATCCCATCGCGCTGATCGGCCGTGTCCGACGGCCGAATTGACTGACGCCAACGGTCAGCCGCGCCCACTGGCGGGCATGGTGCGCGTCACCGGCAAAGCCGGCGATTGCCTGATCAACGACACCGAGATCTGGCACACCAACACCGCGAACGACAGCGACCAGCCGCGGCAGTTGGCGATGGTGCTGTACAAACATGCCTGGATGCGGATGTGGGAATCCGGCTACGAACTCACGCCGGAATTCGCCGCCGCGCAAACTGATCCGGTGCGCCAACAACTGTGCGGTGTCGGCCCCTGGCACCGCGTCGACGGCGTCTGGGATATTCCGGCCACGGTGCAAACACTCTGATTTTGCCGTGGTCTGAGCGGCTTGATGAGTGTCGAGTCAGAACGGTTCATATTTTGGGAACGTCAACGATGTGCTGGATTGGGCTGGCTAGCCTAACGCCGACCGGCTCCTAATTTTCGCCCATGCTCGTGTTCCCCAGCGGCAGCGATGTGAACGTTACGCACCGGCCGTGGGCGACCTTGGGCTTGGCGGTGCTGTGCGTCGTGGTCACGGTCTGCGTGTGGGTGCGCTGGCCAAAAGCGATGCTCGACGGCGAGATTTATATCATTCACGCGGATGAGATACGTGAGTGGGAGGCGTTCGAGCAGCGCGTGAATTCCGACCCGGTTGGGGCTGAGCACGCGATAGCGGCTGAGCACCTGCCGGCGGCCGAGCAGGCGTGGAATGCCGAGATGAAACGGGACTTCCGCAGTTTCCTGCGCCATTCCGTTGGACTCGATGGCGGTGCGGTCGAAGCGCGCAGCCCCGAAGAAAAGAACGGCCTGCGCACTACCGTGGCCAAAAGCCAAGCAGATGGCAGATCACCGCCGCGGACGCGACGGAAATCCTGCAAGCGCTCGACCACCTGCCGACGGTCAGCATCGCGTATCGGATGAATGCCATGCAGATGTATGGCGACATTTACATCGAGGCGAGCCGTGCCGACGAACTGCGCGAGCAGCTGGCTAAACAACTGGCCGACGGCGCGCTAACGCCAAGCGAGCATGCCGAACTCGCGGCGAAATTGGCCGCGCGCAAACCGGTGTCGGAAGCGTTCCTCGAGATCTGGATGGAGTTTGGTTCGGGCACCAACAAGGGGCCGATTCGGGACGATGAAAAAAGTCGGCTGCAGGCCGAGATCGCGTCGATGCAGCAGGATGGAAAACTGACTCCGGCCGAGCGCGCCGATTTGGATGTGCAGCTGGCGGCCCGCCCAACCATCAGCGCCGGACTGGCTGCGCTCGCAAACTGCACGGCCGATCAGGTGCCGTGGTTCCTGCTGCCGTTTGGCGTGTGGTCGTGGCCGTGGCGGTGGCTGGTCGCGACCCTGGTCCACTGCCAATGGCGCGACGCGCTGATCAACATCGGTCTGCTGTGGTCGTTTGGCTTGGTGGTCGAAGGCAAGCTTGGCTGGCGCCGGTTTGCGCCGGTGCTTGGAGGCGGATTGCTGGCCACTGGTTTGATCACCACCCTCGCGGGCCTGGCGACCGGCGTGGTGCTGCCGCGCAGTGGCAGTCATGATTTAGTCGCGTTTCTAGCCGGCATTTGTTTGGTGTGGGCACCGGCAAACCGCATCCATTACACGCGTTGGCTGGTGGTTGAACTCGGCAGTTTCGACACGCCGATCTGGTTGGTGCTGACGTTCTCGGCCACGCTTGGATTGCTGTTGGGATGGCTGGTCGGATATCCGCCGCTGGCGTTGTTCTTGTTGGTGTTCGCGTACCCGATGCTCGGTTTTGCCACCGGCACCGCGATCATGCGTCTGGGTTGGGTGCAGACCGAGGGCTGGGATATTTATGCGCTGTGGCGCACGCGGCATCTGCTGGCCAGCGACCGCAATCGGCTGGAGCGCAAGCGGCAGCATGCGCAGAACGTACCGGCGCCGGCCGCCGAAGTTCCCGCCATGCAGGACGCATTGCGGACCGCGGCGGCCGAGGAATTCGCGACCGAGCTTGCTGCAGGTCGCGCCGCCGAGGCCGCCGGGGTCTTTCGCATGCTGCGTACGCGCTGGCCGTCGTGGCAGGCCGAACCGGCGGCGCTCGACCGGCTGTCAAAATTGCTGTGGCAGGTGAAGGACAAAGACGGTGCCGCTGCAATTGCGGCCGAGCTGATCGCCCGTCCGGGCGATTCTGCCGATGCGCGTTTGATGCTGGCCGCCGTCGCGGTGGCCGCAAAGCGCCCCGCGGCCGCGCGCGACCATTTGGCGGCGTTGCCCGCAGAGCTGCGCCCGACGCAGACGGTGAAACGCGACACGCTTCTGAGCCGCGTCGCGGCATTAGAACAGCACGGCGAGCGTGAAGTCGAGTTCCTGTAAGTTCGGCGGACGCACTGCGCCACGGCTGCTTTCAGCGATCGAGTCGAAACGGTTCCAGCGCCGCGAGCGGCAAGTCATAGCCCAAGCCCGGTCGCGTTGGCAGCGCCATCGCGCCGTCGACCACCGGTAAGCCGGCGTCCTGCAACACCCGTCGTAACGGCGAGGCGTAGACTTCGGCCGGGGCGTATTCGATGTATGGCGTCACCGGCGACCACGCGGCCAGATGCGCGCAGGCGGTGCCGATTATTTGCGTCGACCAGTTGCCGGGCATCACCTGCGCCGCGCGTTCGACCGCGAGTTCGGTGATGCGTTTGGCTTCGGTCAGGCCGCCGCAGGTCGCCATGTATGGTTGCACGACCTGCACCCCACCGCGGTCCATCAGGTCCAGGAATTCCCAGCGCGTCACGCCGTGTTCGCCCATCGCCAGCGGGATCGAAGTGCGTCGCGCCAGCTCGGCATAGGGCAGTGGGTTGTCGACCGGGAACGGGGTTTCCAAAAACGCGATATCGAATTCTTCAAGCTGTTGGGCTACTCGCGCTGCGGTCGGCACGTCGGTGAAGGCGTAGCCGACATCGACCATCAACGTTGCGTCTGGGCCCAACGCGCGCCGGGCCGCTTTTACCAGCGCGACGATGCGTGCCGGCGTCGACATCAACGGCTCGACTTTGAACGCGCGAAACCCGAGCGCCTGCAGACGCACGCAGCGCTCGACCTGCTGCGTGATCATGGCGTCGTCGTCCCACGCATCGCTGACCACGGTGCAGTAGGGAACCACGGTTTTCACTCGGGTTTCAGCATGAGTTTGGAATGGCGAGCGCTGCACGCCGCCGAGCAATTGCCAGATTGGGCGGCCGAGTTCCTGGCCGTACAAATCCCAACAGGCCACGTCCAGCGCGCCCAGGATAATGACCTGCCAGCCACGTCGGTTGGAGTGGACCATGCTGTCCCACGCGTGCTGCCACAGTCGCTCGGGATGGGTCAATTCCTGGCCGATGAACAGCCGGCCGAAATGCGTGGTCGCATCGCCGACCGTCGCCTGCACCGCGCCCGGCGGCACGCGGAAGGCTTCGCTGGTGCCGACCAAGCCGGCATCGGTGTGCACGCGCACGATCGCCAACGGCTCGACGCCGCCCAAGTTCGGATCGATGTCGGGACCGTCACCGACCACGATGGTTTCTAAGCGGGTGATCTTCATGGCGTGCTCTTGGTTGTGATGGTCAGCGCTTGGCCGGGGTGCAGACCGCGGGGGCGGTGTGACGGGCCTGGACGCAGGTCGGTGTCGAGCATCGCGATCGACCAGCCACCGATATTCGCGACATAGATGCGGCCGGCGTGCAGCAGCGTATTCGCCGGGCTACAGAGCAACTCATGGGTCGGATCGCGCAGGATACAGTTCGCAGCGCCGGTCGGCTCGACCAGCCACAGTTCGTCCGGCGTATAGCAACTGATCAGCAAGCGTCCGTCATCCAGCAGCGTGATGCCATCGGGCACCCGTTCAGGCGGCAGTTGGCAGATCAGCTGCGGCGGGCTGTGCGGTTCGACGGCGGAAATGCGCGTGATGGTGCCGGCGCGGCTTTCGGCCACATACAGCCACTGCTGCGTCAGGTCGAAGGCGAGGCCGTTGGCGAAGCGGAACGGCCCGTGATGGAACACCGCGTCGCTGCCGTCGGCGCGCAGCACCCGGATTACGCCGGTGCCACGCGCGTCCCAATACGCGCCCGAATCGGACACGAACAAATCACCATTGGCTGCGAACAGGGCGAAGTTCGGCAGCGTGAAACCGCCAGCGCGCTGGGTGATAGTTCCATCAGGCGCGAGGCGCAGCAGCGCGCGTTTGGTGGTGTCGCAGACCTGAATGCCGCCGTCGCCATCGGCGGTGACACCGAGCAGAAAACCACCGGTGTTGCCAGGCTGCGTCAGGCCCGCGCCGTCGGCGTCAAAGCGATAAATCTGTCCGCCCTCGCCACCGGCATACAGCCAACCATCCGCGCCCACGCACACGCATTCGGGATGGTCGAGGCCCTCGACCACCGCGCGCACCGTCGCTGGCGTGGCGAGCGGAATCACTGGGAAATGACCGAGGTTTCTTCCTGCACTGGATTCGTCAGCTCACCGATGCCGTCGATCGCGATCGTGACCTGATCGCCATCACGCAGCCAGCGCGGCGGCTTTGCCGCCATGCCCACGCCGGCGGGCGTGCCGGTCAGGATCACGGTGCCCGGCAGCAGGGTCGTGCTGCCGCTGAGGAAGGCGATGATTTCGGCGACGCTGAAGATCATGTCCGCGGTCGAGGAGTCCTGCACCGTCACGCCATTGAGGACGGTGCGCAGGCGCAGGGACTGCGGATCCGTCAGTTCGTCGGGCGTGACCAGGCACGGCCCGAGCGGACAGAACGTGTCGAAAAATTTCCCCCGGCACCACTGCCCGCCGCCGCGCTGTAGTTGCCAATCGCGGGCGCTGACATCGTTCGCGCAGGTGTAGCCCAACACGTGGTCCAACGCGCGTTCGCGGCTGATGTTTTTGGCCGCGCGGCCGATCACCACCGCCAGCTCGCATTCGTAATCGACTTCGTCGCTGCGCAGAAACCGCGGCAGTAGGATCGGCGCACCGGGATCCTGCGCGCTGTTCGCGCCCTTCACGAACAGCACCGGCGCGGTCGGGATTTTGGCGCCGGTTTCGATTGCGTGCTGACGGTAATTGAGCCCGACGCCCAGGATCGTGGTCGGCGCGATCGGAGTCAGCAGCGCCGCAATCTGCGCCGGTTCGGCGGTTGCGCGCAATCCGGAATAAGGATCGCCATCGGCGCGCAGCACGCGGCCGTCGCGGTCGATGCCGAAACGAATGTCGCCGGCGGGATCGCGATAGCGGACGATGTGCATGGCTATTTTCCTCGCCGCCTATTTGCCGGCGGTCCAGCCGCCGTCGATGGCGAAAGCGGTGCCGGTGACAAAGGCGGCTTCGTCGCTGGCCAGATACAACGCCGCGGCGGCGATTTCTTCCGGCGTGCCCATCCGCCCCAACGCCTGGGTCGCGGTCATCGCGGCGTGCGTCGCCACCGGATCGGCGCTTTCGGCCAAACGTTGGGCGACAAACGGCGTCTCGACCCGACCGGGGCAAATGGCGTTGAAGCGCACGCCGCTGTCGGCGTGATCCAACGCCAAGCATTTGACCATGCCCACCACTGCGGATTTCGTCGTGCAGTAAGCGAAGCGGTCGCGAATGCCGACCACGCCGCCGATCGACGCGGTGACGATCACCGAACCCCGGCGTCGCGCGATCATGTCCGGCAGCAGCGCCTGGGTCAGATGGAAGACGCCCTTCACATTCACCGCCCACAACCGATCCAGATCGGCCTCGGTGGTGATCAGGATGGTGCCGACATGGCCGATGCCGGCGTTGGCCACCAGTAC
>JBBROQ010000075.1:0-13352 GCA_038229115.1 Planctomycetota bacterium
CGCCGCTGCTTCGCAGGGCGTGATGTTGGCGTGGTGGTGGTCATGGTTGCCGATCCTAACAGCGGTTTCCCGCTTATCTGGGCGTCCGGAAAACCGGGGGAGGATCAGACCAGCAAAATCGGATCAGCGGAAAGGATCGCGTGCGCGCAGAAGGCCACTTTGCGCGGGGTTTCGGTCGCAGCTAAACCGACATGGGCCTTAAACCACTGCCGATCCGCGTCGACCAAACTGACTAACCCAATCGGCACCCCGGCGATACGCGCCGCCAGGGCGGCGAGATCGTCGAACAGTGGTTCAGGCGCAGAATCAAGAATGCCGCATTGGCACAATAACGCTTGGCGAGCGGCTTCCTGCGGGTGATTGGCGGGCAGAATCATTCGTAGGTATGCCGTCAGAATTTGCGGGTGTCGAGGGCGTTACGCTAGAACGCACCGCATTTACCAAACAGTCCTTCCGACGGGGGCAGCAGCCACTTTTGATGCTTGCTCCACTTTACCAACGCCGTGATTTAAGCGGAAATCCGCTTCAGCCGATCTTCACCACGCCACCGCCGCAGTCAGTCGCGTACCCAGGCTGCCGGTGGGCTTCATGTAGGTGTCCTGGTCGCCGGTAGCGGGGTTGGTCGCGGTGGCGGTGCCCAAGGGCAGCCAGTAGTCGTATACGAAGCTGATGCCGTAACGGGCTTCGTCGGGCGAAGTCGGGATGCGCGTGCCCCAGGTAAAACGCAGGCCACCGCCGCCCTGCAGCACCGCGCGGATGGCGCTTTGGTTGGGGAAGCGCGCGCGGCTGCCATCGACGCGTACGCGCTCCTCGCGCACGCCGGCGGCGGCATAGACGAATGGGATGCACTGGAACTCGTCATGCCGTGCCCCCAGTTCGCAATCGATGCCAAGCAGTGGTTGCCGGGTGACCACCGCGTTGTGATTCCACTCCGGACCTGGGTAGCGGCCGAAGCGGTAGTCGGCGAGCAACGTCAGGCGTTCGCCGAACAGATCGACATCGCGCAACCATTCCGGCTGCCAGCGATATTGGAATCCGAGCGCATAGCCCTGATAGATACCGAAGATGCCTTCCATTTCCGAGATCGTGCCGGCAGCGGTGCGTGCCGGTCGACGGCCCCACATCCAGCCGACCTTGCCCATGGAGGCGCGGTCTTGGATGTCATAGCTACCTTCGAAATACCAGCCGCCGGCACTGGCGCCGTAGGTCAACAAGGTGCCGGATTCGCTCATGGCGACCGCTTCGGCGGTGGCATTCGGCGCCGCGCCGGCATGCGCGGCCTGGGCCAGACCGATGCGAAAGCTACCGTCGACACCCAGCACCACCGCGCTGATGCCGACTTGGCCAAGGGCTTGGCCGCCGCTGCTGAGCAAGCCAGAGCCATCCACCTGCACGCCGAAGTGCCCAGCAGTGAACACGCCGCTGCCAGCATCAGCGCCGGCGTCGTCGCCATGCAGCCACAGCCATTGACCGCTACTCCATAGCACCGCTTCGCTGCGGCTGGTGTCGGCGGGCAATTGAACGCGCTCATATTGCAAGGTGTCGTGCCAACGGTTCTGCAGGGTCTGACCGCCATACGAACCGGTCAGGCGCACGCCCGCGCCCACTGCGATGCTGCCGCGATCGCCAGGACTCAGCAGATCGGCACCGACGAACATCCTACCGACGGTGGCGGTGAGCTGATCGGTGCGGCGCGCGGTGCCGTACCGATCGGTCAGCATCGAATGATCGACTCCAATCAGCCACGCGTCGTCCCAACTGATGCCAAGATTGAAGGAGTTCGTGCGGTGATCGTCATTGTTGCGGCCGATCTCGCCGCCGTAGGAATCGTTACTCCAACCAATCCACACCGCCGGCGACGGACCGGGTCGTGGCGGTTCGGGCACACCGGCGACGGCGCTCCAGGCTGATAGCGAAAAGCCGGCCAGCGTTAGCGACAGCCGTAGCGACTGTTGGGTGGACAAGTGCAGCGACAGTCGCGCGCGATCGGGGCACCGCTGCCAAATAGAAGATGATGGTGACATAGCCGCGACTCCCAAAGCGCGCAGAGACAAGGCCGTCCTCATGGCGCTGCCGGACGGCAGCGGCGATGAACGTGCATGGGCACCGAGGATTGGCCGCGTCAGCGCGGAACGGGACATTGTACCCTACGGACGAATGTAGGGGCAAATACCTGTTTTTACCGTTGTTTTGTGGTTTTTGACCGCACGCAATTCACCTCAAGAGCGTGCCCCGTGGCCGATCGCCACGCGGCTGCGGCGCGACTGGCCACCACGCGTGGCCGTACGCCGCAGCGCACGTTTGGATGTGGCCAGTCGCCACATTGTGCAGGCGTTGCACCACCGATCATGGCCGCATGAGCGAGCTCCAAGTGATCGAGGTCCGCGGTGCGGCGGAACACAATCTCAAAAACGTCGACCTGGATCTGCCGAAAAAAAGGTTGGTGGTGTTCACCGGTCCGTCGGGCAGCGGCAAGTCGTCGTTGGCCTTCGACACCATCTATGCCGAAGGCCAACGTCGGTACGTTGAGTCGTTGTCCGCGTACGCGCGGCAGTTTTTGGGCCAGCTCGACAAACCGAAATTCGAGTCGATTCGCGGCCTCGCGCCAACCATCGCTATTGAGCAAAAATCGGCGTCGAAGAATCCGCGCTCGACGGTGGGCACCATCACTGAGATATTGGATTATCTGCGCGTGCTGTGGGCGCGTATCGGCGTGCAGCACTGCTACCAATGCGGCGCTGAAGTCGGCAAACGCAGTCTGGATGAGATCGTCGATGGCGTCCTGAAACTACCGGAAGGCGCGAAGATTTTGGTGCTGGCACCGAAGATCGCCGGGCGCAAAGGCGAGCATCAGGATTTGCTCGACCGTGCGAAGAAGGCCGGCTTCACCCGCGTGCGCGTCGACGACAAAGAGTTCACGCTCGATCAGCCGGTACCGTTGACCAAAAAACTGAAGCACACCATCGAGATCGTGGTCGACCGTCTGGTGGTGAAGGACGGGATCAAACCGCGCTTGTCTGACAGCGTCGAAACCGCGCTCAAAGAGGGCGAAGGCAAGATGGTGGTCAGCATTTTGGGCGTGGGCGAAGCGCCGGCGCAGGAACAGTTCTTCAGTGAGCACAATTATTGCCAGACCTGCGACCTCAGTTTTCCCGACCTGGAACCGAATTCGTTTTCGTTCAACGCTCCAATGGGCGCGTGCCAGACCTGTAATGGTTTGGGCGGGATCAGCGCGGTCGACCTGGACAAATTGATCGTGCCGACGCTGTCGATCGGTGACGGCGCGATTGCGGCGTGGGGCGCGATCGGCGATGAGGATCGCGCCGCGTGGCATGTCGAATACCGGCGCAATTTGCTGGAAAAACTCGGCGTCAAATTGGACAAGCCGTGGAAATCACTGCCGGAAAAATCCAAGAATTTGGTGCTCTATGGCACCGAAGAACGAGTGAAGGTCGATTGGTCGACGGCGAATTCGTCCGGTACGTTCAACAGCAAGTTCGACGGCGTGGTGCCCTGGCTTGAACGCACCTTGAAAGAATCCGAGGACGGCCGGCGCGATAAGCTCAGCCAGTATTTCAGCCACGCCGTGTGCGAGCGTTGTCATGGCGGCCGCCTACGTCCTGATTCAGCGGCGGTGAAGGTTGGCGGAAAAACGCTGCCTGGTTTGTGCGGGCTGACCATCGGCGACGCGGCCACGTTCTTCACCGACCTTAAACTGATCGGCGGAGCGGCGCAGATTGCGTTGGGCGTGTTGAAAGAAGTGCAGGCGCGGCTGCGCTTCCTGATCAATGTCGGCCTGGATTATCTGACGTTGGATCGCAGTGGGCCGACGCTGTCTGGCGGCGAGGCGCAACGCATTCGCTTGGCCTCGCAGATCGGCTCTGAACTCACCGGCGTGTTGTACGTCCTGGATGAACCGTCGATCGGACTGCATCAGCGCGACAACACCAAGTTGATCGAAACCCTGCAACATCTGCGCGACATCGGCAACAGCGTGTTGGTGGTTGAGCACGACGAGGACACCATCCGCGCGTCCGATTATCTGGTCGACTTCGGGCCCGGCGCCGGCGAACGCGGCGGGCGCGTGGTCTACAGCGGGCCGGTCAGCGGCATCGACAACGCCGAGGACTCGATCACCGCGGATTACCTGAGCGGTCGTAAAAAAATCCCGGTGCCGGACCACCGTCGGCGCGGCAATGGTAAGCGACTGACCGTCGAAGGCGCGCGCGCGAATAATCTTCGCAACCTGACCATCAGCATTCCGCTCGGCACGTTCACCTGCCTGACTGGCGTCAGCGGCGCGGGAAAATCCAGCTTTTTGAATCACATTCTGTACCCGGCGCTGGGCAATCATTTCAACGGTTCGGCCAATGAAGTTGGCGATCACGATCGCATCACTGGACTGGACGAGATCGATAAAGTCATCGCCATCGATCAGCAACCGATCGGGCGCACGCCACGATCAAACCCGGCGACCTATACCAAAGTGTGGGACCACATTCGCACCATCTTTGCCGAATCGCGCGAAGCGAAACTCTACGGCTACACCCCCTCGCGCTTCAGCTTCAACGTCAAAGGCGGGCGCTGCGAGGCGTGCGAAGGCGACGGCGTGAAGAAGGTTGAAATGCACTTCCTGGCCGACGTGTACGTGCCGTGCGAGGTCTGCCACGGTAAGCGTTTCAACGAGCAAACCCTGCGCGTGCAGTTCAAGGGCAAGAACATTGCCGAAGTGCTGGCGATGTCGGTGGGCGAGGCGCTGCGGCACTTCAGCGCGCATACGCCGGTGGTGCGGGTGCTGACCACCATGGTCGATGTCGGCCTGGATTATCTGCGCTTGGGCCAGGCGGCGACCACGTTGTCCGGCGGCGAAGCGCAGCGCATCAAGCTGTCGCGCGAGCTCGCGAAACGCGACACCGGCAAGACGCTGTACATCCTGGACGAACCTTCGACTGGCCTGCATTTCGACGATGTGCGCAAATTGTTGGAAGTGCTCAATCGCTTGGTCGAAGCCGGCAACAGCGTGGTCGTGATTGAGCACAATTTGGACATCATCAAAACCGCCGACTGGCTGATCGACTTAGGCCCCGAAGGCGGCAAGCGCGGCGGGTCTCTGGTCGCGCAGGGCACGCCCGAACAAGTCGCAAAAGTCGCGGCCAGTTACACCGGGCAGTTCCTTAAGCGCATGCTGGCAATCTAAGCGCGTGGGCCGTGTTGCCCGCCAAGATCTGGCCGTGTCCTCGAAAAATATCCCCGATTTGTCTGGTCGCCGACCGTGCGTCAGATGATTGAAATGATGTTTGGCTGGTCGACCGAGCGCATGCTGCGAGGGCGCTGAATGAGCATGCGCCGCTAATGCCCCAGGTTCCTGACCACGAAGCCGAGATCGCTCGCGGTGACGCGGCCGTCGCCGTCTTGGTCGGCACGAGCATCATAGTCAGCATCGGCCGCGGTCCGACCAAACTGGTGTTTCGCGAGGCCCAGATCGGCCGCATCCACTACGCCATCCCGGTTCAGATCTCCAGGCTTCAGGTGCTGACAGGCACCGATGTCCGACGGCGTGCTGCGCGCTGCGCCGAAGAAATCCGTGGTGAGCGCCGCCAGTGCAGTGCCGTCGCCGATGGCGGGTGATCCGGCTGCTGGACGATAGTTGGCTGGATCGAAGCCAGTGCCGACGGTGAATTGGGCGGAATTGGTAAACAGGTTGCTGGTTTTAGTGAGACCACTGTTGGGCAGATAAGTCAGCGCCGGGTAGACGAGATTGTTTGCCAGCGTGGTGCTGGAGGCGGCCTCGATCCAGATGCCGGCGGTGCCGCCGTGACTGCGCACCACGGTGTTGCCGGCGATGAGTGAGCGATCGAGGACGTAGCCAACAGGTTGGTACTGAAATGAGGTGATGCCGCCATTGCTGCCGCAATCGATCACCAGGTTGTTGGTGATGGTGACGTTGGAGACCACCGGCGTCAGGTCGCGGTAGGGCAGGTAGTAATCGGTGGCACCCTCGTTCGACACCCGGATGCCGTCGGGGAAATTACGGATTTCTGCGGGGTCACCGATGGTGCCGGTGTCATAGACTAGGTTTCGATCCACCACCATGGCGGCGTCGTCCTCGTCAGTATCGATGTAGATGTTCACTGACCAATTATCATAGACCGTATTGCGACGGATGCGCCAGTCGCGACAGCCAAGGAACGGGCCGACGCCCTCGCCGTGAGTGGCAAAAACTTTGCAGTCCTCGACCGTCACATTGCTGGTATTCCAACCGGCGATCGCGTGGCCCCAGGTGGATGACGACCCCCGTGGCCAATTGATTTGATTTACGCCATGCACCGAGCAGCGGGAGATGGTGCAGTTGTCCCAGCCCCACATGCATAAGGCGTAATAGGTCATGTAGCGAATTTCGCAGTCGGTGATCGTCAGGCCAAGGTGCTGGTTCTTAGCTGCACCCCAGTCACCCGCGTAAATACCGAAGATTCCGCCCTGAAATATCAGATGCTCCAGCGCGATGTGGTTGGCGGTGATATGCAGCGAGCAGTCGTCTGCGCCAGCCGAACTGAGGATCACTATCTCGGCGGCAGCCGGTGCGCGCACGCCTGCCGGCGGGAACACCGTGAGGCGTTCATTCGCCAACTGAAAACTTCCCACGCTGGGCGTCGTGCCCGCGGCGGCGAGGGTCAACTCGTGTCCATCGATGATCACATGGGCGGAATAGCCACTGAGCGGGGCCGACCACCGGCCACCGCCGTCATCGCGCCAAGCACCAGAGACCTTCAGGCCGAAGTCGATGACCACGGTTTCGCCCGGTGCAGCGCGGTAGGTGATGGGATTGCCCGCTGCGCCAGGGACGTTCACATTCCAAGCGTAGACGAAGTAGCGCCCCGCGTGGATGAGCACCACGTCTCCGGGCTGGGCCAGTTTCGCCTGCGCAGCGGCTATGGTGGCGAGGGGCTGCGCGCTGGTGCCCGGATTGCCATCGCTGCCGCGGGCTTGGTCCACCTCATAGACAGCGGCCGGCAGGGCAGCGGCGCACAGCAGCAGGGCAACGGTAAGGATATGAGATAGAGACATGGAATATTCCTGGTCGTCCGGATGTGGCCCGGGCGGTGAGCGATGGGAAACAGCAACGGGGTCAGTGGGTCTTCATTAGGGCAATATCATCCAGCTCGAACCAACCGGATTCCTCCGTCCCAAGACAGATGTTGAGTCCGCGGATATCTGCCAGGTTCAGCGCCGTGTCGGGTGCGCCGGCGGGCTGCCATTCGGGCCTCCGCACGAATTCTGCGAATGGAATGATGATGCGGCGCCAGCCGGAGCGATCGTCGGGGAAACGGAAGATGAAGCGCTGCTCGCCAGTGCTGGCGACCTCCACCGTCACCATCGCGCCCGAACCTGGGCCGCGGCACCACAGCGCGAGCGCGTCGAAGCCCCGCCAGTCGCGGCAGGCGTGGGGATTGAAATAGAGATTGGCCCAATGCGCCGGCGCAGAGCAGTGGTGCTCAAGCCGCACCGCCTCGCCGCCGCGCCAGCCGTGGTCGGCGGGGAAGGAACGCACCGCAGCGCTGCCCTCGGCGCCATCCGCATACCAGTCGGCGTGCATCGAAGCCGTGCCCACGATCCGCTTTACCGCTGATTCAAGCACTGGTGCCGCTGTTGCAGAGAGCGCGACGGCGCGCTGACCGGCCCCTACCACCACGCCACTGCCGGCGGCGGCGCTCATGCGCACCTGACCAGAGCAGACGGTAAGCACGCTGGCTGCGCCCGTCTCAAGCCGGAAGGCGGTGCCAAGCACCTCGACCACCACCTGCGGCGTGCGGATCGTCAGCGGAGCGCCGGCTGGCTGCTTGGCCACCGTTGCGTCGATGATGCCGCGCTCGAAGCGGAGCTGCTTGGGCGAGATTCCGTCCATCACCAGGCGCGCCTGCGGTGACAACTCAAGTCGCGTTCCATCGGTAAACTCAATGGTTACCGCGGTGATCGCGGTCAGCGCGTCACTGATGGAAAGCCGCGCACCAGCATTGATTTCGCGTTGTTTTCCGGCCCGTTGCAGCGCGAGGCTGCCCGAGGTTACCAATGGCCGCAGCGCCTGCTCGTGAACGGTCAAAAGGGTAAGGCCGATCGCGACCAGTACTCCCGCCGCCAACGCCAATGGCCACCACCTGCGACGCGGGCGCAGCCGCACCGTGCTGTGGCGTGGGCGCCGCTGCTTGGCACCGCGTTGGAAGCGCTGCTTGGCGTCGGATTCCAGGCCGCTCATCACCCGCTGCACGAAGGCCTCGTCGACGCCACTGTCGCGCCGCGCCCATTCCTTTAGCAGGCCGTGGATGGCCTGCTCGCCGCCACCGCTCACCACGTCGCTGCTCACGGTGTCGCTCCGCCCGCGGCGAGGCGCAGTCGCACACATTCGGCCAAAGCCTCGCGGCCCCGTTGCAGGCGCTTGCGCACGACTTCTTCCGAGCTGCCGTCGTCGCGGGCGATGTCCGCCACCGTGCGGCCCTCCCGGTAAAATGCGTCGACGCAGCGCCGCAGCAGGTCACCGAGCCCGCTTAGGCATTGCTGAAGCGCGGTCAGTGCATCGCCCTGGCCATCGCGCTCTGCCGCATCCCAGTCGCTGTGCACCTGTTCGAGCGCGATGATGGCCGCGGGCGACAGCGGCTGTTCCTTGCGGCGCTCGAGATAGTTGAGGAATTTTTTGCGCAGGATGCCGCGCATCCAGGCCCCGAAATCACGGCTTTGGTCGAAGCGGTCAAGGTTACGATAGGCACTGACGAAGGCGTCCTGCACCAAGTCCTCGGCCAGCGCTCCATCGTCCACCAAGGCGTGAGCGTAGGCCAGCAAGCGGCGGTGGTGTTCACGCACCAGGATTTCGAAGGCGCGGCGCAACGATGGGGAATCGGTGCTTGCCGCCGGTTCCTGTCGCAAAGGTATCTGGTCCATGCTCAAGCTCCGCCAGCAGCTATTCCGGCTGGTGAAGCGAAGGTGACATACTTTCCCCACAGGCTTCAACCCCGGTCACTGTTTGCCACCATTCGGTGCGCTAAAATGTAAACGACTTGGGCCCGATGGAGTTGGAGTTCCATTGGCCTGAGGGTGCCGATGGCGATGTGGCGTGAGCCGTGGCCGAAGAAGTGTTCGAGGAGGTCGTAAAGGTCAGCTTTGGCTTTTGCGCGAGTGGCAAAGCATGCGCGAATGGTTCACGAAAGGGTAACAGAAAACTTCGACGCGTTGTGGCTGCATCATCGCGGCACGCTGCGTCTGTATTACGCCAGGGGCTCAACCGCGACGATGCGTGCGGCCAAAAACGTTTTCTGGTGGTTGGCGATTTGCGCCCGACGGCAGAGCGGACAGCACGTGAAGGTGCGCGTTGAAGCAGAGTGAATGAGCGCGCAATACGCGCTTTATCCATGATCTCGGTGCGGCACGCTTGCACGCATGTCCCGCTCACGCCGTGATCGCACCCGTTGGCGACCGACCACACGTTGGCGGCATGCGCTGCCGCCGGGTTCCTTCGATACGCTCGGCGAGGTCGAGCTGATCCGATTTGTCGGAGAGGATTTCGACGAGGATTCTCGCTCACCACTCGGCATTTTTCAGCTCGCCTCGCGTCCTGCGAGCGACAGTAAATTCAGCTCCGCGACCCAGGCCGCACTGATCAGCGAGTGCCGGTGGTTTGGCGTCCATCTGCCGGTGCCACGCCGGTTCTCACACCATCGCGATGGCTGGCGCCGTTCTGGCTATGGCTGGGCGCGCACGCCAATCGCCATCAGTTGGTTTAAGCCTGATGCGAGTGTGCACCTGCAGCACATCGCCGTGATGGCCGAGGCCCTGCGTGCCGTCGGCATCTCCATCAAGGAAATGCGCACCCGCCGGCCGGGCTATGTGACCTACGAAGATCCGTATCAGGTGGTCGCGGTGCCGTTCACCGACAGCACGCATGCAGCGCCAATGACGCGCGCTTGAGTCAATCGTGATGCGGCGCAGTTTCGCGCTCGTTTCACCGCTCGGAGCCTGCGCATGACCCCGGCCATTCCCCTCAGCGCTCGTTCCGCCTCGCCACCCTCAGCCCTGGACCTGGAACACGCCGCGCGCTTTTTCGAATACACCGCGGCCTGCAATCCGGATCTGCCGGCGATACCGTTCGCGGTGTTTCCGCCAGCGTTGCATCAGGCACTAGGGACGCGCGCTGTGCCGCTAGATCTCAGCACCGCGTTGCACACCGACGGTCCGGCCACCAGTCCGGCGCTGATGGCGCATTTCCTGCGCATCGAGCCAGGTGAAAAATTGGTGACCAGCGCGGTCGCTTCATCACAGCTGTTCTATGTGCTCGACGGTGCCGGACAGTCGGCGGGCCTGGGCGCGGACGCCACCGTGCTGCCGGCGACGGCGTGGGACGCGGGCGCATTGCTGACCGTGCCGGGCGGATGCCGCATCGAACATATGGCCAGCGGCAGCCGCACGGCGGTGCTGTATTGGGTCACGGATGCGCCGCTGTTGCGGTTGCTCGGCTGCGTGCCGGCCACAGCGCAGTTTCGTCCGGCGCTGTACTCCAGCGCACGCATGCGCGGCGAATTGGCAGCAGTGCGCGCGCAGCCGGGGGCCGAAAGCCGCAACCGCATTGGCGTGCTCTTGGGGAATGTCGACACGCCAGACACGCTGACGCTGACGCCGATCCTGTGGTCGTTGTTGAACGTGATTCCGCCGGGCGTGTTGCAGAAACCGCATCGACACAATTCGGTCGCGCTAGACCTGTGCGTGTCGACGCAGCCGGGCGTATACACATTGATGGGTCCGGAACTGACAAGCGCCGGCACGGTGAAAGATCCAGTGCGCGCCTATTGGGTCACCGGCGGCATGTTCACCACCCCACCGGGCTGGTGGCATTCGCATCACAACGACAGCGCCGCCGACGCACAGGTGCTACCGATCCAGGACGCCGGCCTGCACATCACGCTGCGCACGCTCGACATCCAGTTCGTGCGCTGACCGCGGCGAAGACCTGCACACAGCGGCGTCTTGCGATCATCGCGTGCGGACTACTCTGCGCCCCGTTCCCACTGCCGGCACCCGCGCCGGCGCCGCACGCACTCATAGCTCAGCTGGATAGAGCGCTGCCCTCCGAAGGCAGAGGTCCTTGGTTCGAATCCAAGTGAGTGCGCCATACGAAACCCACGGTAAACACCGTGGGTTTTTCATTTTTTACCATCAGGCGAAAAACTCGAAAAAGTGCCTTCGCACACCATTTCGCACACGAAACCGATAAGGCTCAGCGCTGCGCCACTGATCGGCCTGGTTATGCTCCGACCCCTACAACTCGCGACACGGCGACGGTGTAAGCGACTTCGTCAGGCAGTGATGAAATCCACCGCCTTCTGCGCCGCATCCCTAGCTTGCACCAGCAGGCGGCGGTCGCTTTGCAGCCGTTCGATCCAACTGCTGAGGTATGCCGCGCTGTTGTCGATGGTCCGATTTTCGATGCCGGTTATCGCGCACAGGAAGGTGGCGCCCATCTCGACGATTAGCTCTTCCTTCGAATAGTTCGTTGAGCCGAAGGCGCAAATGTCGGTGATTCCTGTCCGTGCCAGTCAGCTTTCATGGCAGGTGCCTTAGGTGAGTTCTTGAAAGAGCATCGATGCGTATTTCTCAGGTGATTTGAAAGCTTCTTTGTTGTGCCCTTCCGTCAGGTGCTGGGCCAGTTCGGCCGGCGCAGCAGCGATGCGGGCTAGGACATGGCCGGCGATGTCGATGGCCATAGCCGCGTGGATGCAGGCAATCTCAATCAAGCCGTCCGCAGCCTCAGTCGCTGAGCAGAGCCACGGCAATCGTGCTGTGGTTTAACCCGCGACCGGTGGCTGCACGAACACCTTCACCCGCTTCGGGCTGACGTACACCACCTGCCCGACGGCTAAGCCCAACTCGCGGATGACGTCGGCCGAGACCTGCGCTTCCATCGGCGGTTGGCCGTCGGGCTGAGTGAGTTCTATGCGCGCCAACGGGCCGATGGCGTAGATGTGCGCAATGGTGGCCAGCAGCGCGCCGTCGCGCGGTTCGCGCGTGATGACCACATCATGGGGACGCACGTATCCGATCGCCGGCGCGTTGTCGGCGGTCTCGTGACCGGGCGCGTCCAGGCTGACGCCGCCGACGTCGGCCTTGCCCTGATGCACGCGGCCGTGGAACAGGTTGACGTTGCCGATGAATTGGAACACGAACGGCGACGCCGGGTGGTCATAAATTTCGGCCGGCGCGCCTTCCTGTTCGACCCGACCTTTGTTGATGACGACCACGCGATCGGACACCTCCAGGGCTTCTTCCTGATCGTGGGTCACAAACACGCTGGTGATGCCGGTGTCGTCATGCAGGTGGCGCAGCCAGCGGCGCAGTTCAGCGCGCACCTTCGCATCCAGCGCGCCGAACGGCTCGTCCAACAGCAGCACCGATGGCTCGACCGCGAGCGCACGCGCAAGCGCGATGCGTTGACGTTGGCCGCCCGAAAGTTGGTGCGGATAGCGGTCGGCGATCCAGTCGAGCTGCACCATGGTCAGCAGCTTGTGCACGCGTTCGTGGATCTCGTCGCGCGACGGCCGCGTGGCTTTCGGCCGCACTGCCAAACCGAACGCGACGTTGTCGAAAATCGTCATGTGCTTGAACAAGGCGTAATGCTGGAACACAAAACCGACGCGGCGCTCGCCAACTGGACGGTCGGTGGTGTCCAGACCATGGAACAACACGCTGCCGGAATCCGGCACATCAAGCCCGGCGATGATGCGCAGCAAGGTGGTCTTGCCCGAACCCGACGGCCCCAACAACCCAACCAACGCGCCGTTGGGAATCTCTAACGAGACGTTGTCGAGCGCGACGAAGTCCTTGAAGCGCTTACTGACATTGCGAATCGAGATGCTCATAGCGGTTCCGATGGACTGGGACGAATAGCCTGAAAATGTTGAAGAAAACCGCTCATTGCGCCGAGGCCGAAGATGCTGCCTGGCCTTCAATGCTGCCTGTAGCGTGCGCGCTGGCGCGGCGTGCCTGCCATTCGATCACGCTTTTGAGCACCAATGTGAACAGCGCCAGCAAGGTCAGCAGCGACGCGCACGCGAACGCCGCAACTGAATTGAAACTGGTGTAGAGATCCTCGATGTGCAGCGGCAGCGTGTTGGTGCCGCCGCTGATTTTACCCGACACCACTGATACCGCGCCGAACTCGCCCATCGCGCGCGCGCTGCACAAAATCACGCCATACATCAGGCCCCATTTCACATTCGGCAGCGTCACTCGCCAGAAGATGCTCCAACCACTGGCGCCCAAAACGCGCGCAGCCTCTTCCTCTTCGGTGCCCTGCGCCTGCATGATCGGAATCA
>JBBROQ010000076.1:0-13250 GCA_038229115.1 Planctomycetota bacterium
AAATGCCGGGGAAATCCGCGCTGGCGCAATCCTTCTGCACTTGTTTCAGCGCCGGCAGCGCTGCCACCGGCACCTCGCGATAGCTGGCAGTGATGTCGCCGGTGCCGGTTTTTGCCGCGCGGCTGACGCTGGTCAGATTCGCGCGGATGAATACTTCGTTCGGCGACAAGGTGGTGGCGTCGTAACGAATCATTTCCAGGAAATGTTGCGGCTGGCCGCCGGCGATATGCAGCAGGCCGCCAAATACTGGCTGGCTGGGGATGCCGCGGCGCAGTAACAAACTGGCGAGACTATTTGAGCACGGCGTGCCCAAACCAATGTGCCCGGCAGGTACCGCACGACCCAGAATATCATCGCCGGCTTCGACCAGCAGCACCCGCGCGCCGACTGCCAAACCCGCGCGATACACCGCTTCGACTTGTTCGACCAGCATCGGCACCAGAGCCAGCGGAATCACATAGGCGTTGATCGATACCAGGCCGGACGGCGTCGTGGTGTTGGTAATAGCGCGGTCGGCGTCGCGAGTTTCGTCAGCAGATAAAGTGAACGTGAGCGAGCACATCGTCTCGTCCATTTTCGACAGGATGCTGCCCAGTCGTCGCGCCACCGTCAGTTCGCGCGCAATCGCGGCGCCGGCCTCGGTGAGTTTGTAGCCGCGGCGACCGTGGCGATCGATCAGGCCGACGTCGGCCATTTCGGCCAAATACATCCGCAACGTGCGCTCAGACCAATCCAGGCCCTGCGCTTGCAGGCTGTCCATGATCTCGCGGCTGGTCAGCAGTTCTTTCCACGGCTGTTCGCGCAGGCTGCCCAAAATTGGCGAATAGCGGTCGCCGTGTTGCGCCAGGATCTCGCGCAGATCGGCCGCGGTCGCCGGAACATGCGCGAACGGAACGTCATCGTCGTCGGTGCCATGTACGGCAGCGATCGGCAGAATTTCCGCTGAGCGTTGGTCGTGGACGGGGTGGTGGCGCATGGTTTCGGTAGGAGTTCCGGCAACGCTTGCCGTTGTTCAGGGCGAGGGGGTAGCATCCTTAGAGCGCTGTTTTGCGAGTGCAAAACAATTCTCTGCGAGCGTCGCGGGAATCGCTGGTGAAGGTTAAACCGCGCTGAAAATCAGCGCCTTGCATTATCCAGCAGAAAATCGGCACCGAAATGTCGGTAGTTAGCCAGTTCACCCTACCGACCTGTTCCCGCGTCGCGCAAGGTCGCGGCAGGCAACACTAGCACTGACGCTAATGCCGAGTCGTCCGCGGACACATAGCGGCAATTCCTGCCGCTATTCTCACTCTTAGGAACGAATCACCGCGACTGCCGCCAGGTGACCGCCGAAGCCCAAACTCAGCTTCCACAGTCGGCGCACGGGCGCTTCCAACGCCAGCGCCAGCTCCACCGCCGAACTCGCCCCCAGCGTGTGGCCAAGCGTCGGCTTGGCGTGCAATCGCATCGCATACCGCCACGGCCCGCCCAATAACCCCGCAGTTTCATAAGCGTCACCCAGCGCAGTGCCGGTGCCGTGGGTGACGATCAGATCCGGATCGGGGCACACGCTCCACAGTCCGGCCAGGGCCGCGCGCAACGTTGCCGGATCAGTGAAGTGGGTTTCGTGTCCGGCGTCGGCCGCGCGCACGCCGGCGACTAAGCGCCACGGGCCGTCGTTGGCCAACGCGACATAGCCTGCGCCTTCGGCCGGCGCAAAACCCGTCGGATCGCCAAAGGCCTGCGGCGGTTGGTCATCGCACAGCACGCGCAGCGCGCGATAGCCGGCGATCAGCAACGGCGTTAACGAGCGGTCAGCGGCGCCGGCCAATGCATGCGTCGCGCGGCCGTCTTCGAGCGCGTCCGCGGCGGCGAGGATGCTGGCTAGGCCGGTTGAACACGCGGCCGTCACCGCGGTCGGAAGATGGACGCCGAGCTTCAGCTGTCGTGCCAAGTGCGCCCCTGGGGCATGCGGCAACGCCGCGAACAGTGCCTGCGCGTCGCCATTGAGCGCGCGTTCCCACGCGTCCGGATCGCCTTTGCTGGAGGCGGCAGCGAGGGCCAAAAATCCGGTTTTTTCAGCGATCGCGCGCCACGCCGGCAGCGCCGCCTGCAGCGATAGCTCGGCCATGGTCGTCACATTCGCGACGCGCCCGCACCAACCGATGCCGGGTGACTGCATCAAAACGCATCGCCGGGAACTGGCCGCCTGCCAGCTGGTGCGCGTGTCGCCGGCGGCAGTCAGGCACGACCAACCGGCGATCGCGACGCGAGCATAGGAACGAACCAGAGCGGACATGCGTCAGACCCTTTTGCTCGGCGACCGCGCCACAAGACCGGCGGCCGTGCCGTATCAGCATCGCGGCATCGCGTTCATGCGCGCGGCTCATGTGCATGCATGCGTCAGACATAGGCATTTTGAGCTGCGGCGGTTCGTCTTGCGGGCTGCGACCCGCTTGTCAGCTTCCGCCCCAAAGGGTCTTGGCCATGGAACCGAAAAAAGAAGTCCTGCTGGAAATCACCAAAGATAGCCTGGAAACCGGCCTGCGCGGCGTGCCAGTGGGCTATTGCACCACCAGCGCAGTCGACCCGCAGAAGGGTCTGTCCTATGTCGGCCGCCCGGTCGAGGACTTGGCCAATCATGATCCCGAAGAAATCATCTATTTGCTGCTGAACAAAAAGCTGCCCACATTTGTTCAGGCCGAAGAATTCAAAGCGCAGCTGAAAGCGCAGATGGCGGTGCCTGTCACCTTGTTTGCGACCTTGAAGGCTTTGCCGCGCGACGGCCATCCGATGAAGTGGTTCATCCATGCGCTCAATGCATTGGGCATGATCGTCGGCACCAATGATTATCGTAACGATGCCATTTCGCTGATCGCAAAGATTCCCGTCGTCACCGCCGCTATCTTTCGTATGCGCGAAGGCTGGGGCGATCCGATCGCGCCGCGTTCGGATCTTGGCTACATGGAAAACTTTGTGCACATGCTCGGCGTCCCGGGCCTGAACGACGTGCAGACCGCCAAATTAACACGTCTGATGCGCGTGTTCGACATCCTGCATTTCGATCACGGCGGCGGCAATCTGTCGACGTTTGTGGGCAAAGCGGTGGCGTCCGGCCATGCCGATTTGTTTGAGTCGATGG
The DNA here is from genome assembly GCA_038229115.1 of Planctomycetota bacterium. Taxonomy (GTDB): domain Bacteria; phylum Planctomycetota; class UBA11346; order UBA11346; family UBA11346; genus JBBROQ01. The sequence goes on from JBBROQ010000076.1 coordinate 3,122, forward strand.
GCGCGGCGATGGCTGCCCTGGCCGGTCCGTTACACGGCCGCGCGAATCAGGAATGCCTGGAATTTGTCAAAGAATGCGTGACCAAAGTTGGCGCAAATCTGCATGCCGATGGCGTGCGCGAACTTATCAATAAGAAGCTGGCGAACAAAGAAGTCGTCTACGGTTTCGGCCACGCGGTACTGCGCATGGAAGATCCGCGCGCGAAAGTGCTGCGCACGGTCGGCGAAGAACTGTGCCCCGCCGACAATAACTTCCGCATGGTGAAACTGCTCGCGGAAGTAGTCCCGCCAATTCTGAAAGCCAATCCCAAGATCAGCAATCCGTATCCGAATGTTGATAGTGCGTCTGGTGCATTGTTAATGCACTGTGGTTTGACCAAGCCGGAATATTACACCGTGCTGTTCGGTCTCTCGCGCGTGGTCGGCATTTCCGCGCAGATTGTTTATGAGCGCCTGGAAGCCCGCGGCGGCAAAGGCACGCCGATCATCCGGCCGAAATATTATTATTCGAATGGGACGGGTGGCCCGGCAGAGGCCGAGATTATTGCTTCGGGTTAAGGAATCGCCGTCAGGGCGATTCCCTAACAACGGCCCTCTGGGCCTGACCCTTTTCAGACGGGGGAGTGGTTGCAACGGGCGTCCCGCGTGTTCGCGGGATTAGCGCGTTAGCAGCTCGGCCAGGGCTTCGCGCAGGCGGTAGGCTGAGAGGGCGTCAGCTTGCGTATAGACAGCGGTGCCGGCGTCGTCGTCGGACTTGCGCTGCTGTTGACCATCTAATGGAACATAGTGCGCAATCAGCGCGGCGAGTTGCGCGCGATTCAGGCGGTAGCGTTGCTGCACCGCGCGCAGGTACGCGATGTCGGCTTCGGCGCGTTGATAGGCCAGGAGGCGGCGGCTGACGCGGATTGCGGGCGGATCTCCGGTGGTTCGATCGGCGATCAGAATGCCGAATGGGTCGGCGGTAATTAAGGCGCTGCCGTCGCGATTTATGGTCTGCCACGGTACCACGCCGTCGGCGCCGCGGGCGAAGGCGTCCAGCGCCCACAGCCAGGTTTGCCGCGGACTGGCCTCGACCGGGCTGGTGCTGCCGTATTCCCACCAGCGCAGGCCCTCGCGAGCGCTGCGTTCGCACAGCAGGCGTTGATTGCGGCGCGCGGCGTCGCTGGCCACAACCCATAAATCGGCGCGGTCGTACAGCAGACCGCGATCAAATTCCGGCCGGCTGATATCGATGCGGTAAAGCGGCAACGCGCGGTGGTTGCTGCTGCCGCGGGCTTCGCGTGCAATGGCGCCGTAGTAGGCCAGCGCGCGGTAGTCCCACCACGAACTCGGTTCGTCCAGCGTCCACGGGTTTTTCTGGGGATCGGCGGGATCGCCTTTGTTGTTGAGGAAAAATTGCAACCCGGCCCGGTCCCAACCACGCCGCTGTGCTTCGGCGGCCGTGTCGCGCAACACCGCCAACAGCGTCGCACGATATTCTGGATGCGCGCTGAAGGCGAGTTCGGCGTCCATTTCGCCGTTCCAGTATGGCCGCATCGGCAGCGGAAAACTTTCATGCAGCGGCAAATAAAAACCGCCGGGCGGGTGCGCGCCGGTCAACGTTGGGCCGAATGCGCGCGCAAAATCATCCCACCACAAATGCGCCTGCGCGCCTGGTTCGACACGGCCGAAACGTGATTCATTCATACGTCGGCCGTCGTCAAAACGCAGGTCCATCACGCAACCGCGCGCGCCGGCATTCGCGGTGCGGTGGCCATACGGCAGCAGGTTCACATGGCAGCGATAGCGCGCCGCGGCGGCCTGCATGGCGGTGTATTCGGCGACACTGTCGGGCAGGCCATAGCCATTCATTTCGCAGGCGAAGGCCGGCTGTGCGGGCAGGCTGAAAGGACGCACGAGCAGCTCGATCGGGATGGTCAATGCGCCGACGCGACAACTGCCCGAGCGCTGGGCGGCTCCTGCGCCGACCTCGACCTCAACCATGACGCAGGCCACCGTGCCCGGCGTGACGGTCACGCTGGTGCATGGCAGTAACGGATCACCGATGCGCTCGGGTTTTTGCTCGGGGTGGCAAAGCACCGGTAAAAGACGGCTAATACGCACATCGCAGCCGGGCAGCGTCACTGCGATGGCCTGCGTTCCGGCCTGACGCACCGCGAGTTGAAAGCACACCGTCTCACCGCCAGCGGCGCGCAGTGTGATGGCGCGACCGTCAGTTACTTCGTTGGCCTGCGCCAGCGTCGTCGACCAGCCGCCGACCGGTTCACCCGCATCGTTCATCGCCTCCAACGCCGGTAGCACCTGCACCGTGTCCCAACCCGCGCCGATTTTCGCCGGCGCGGCGGGCTCTGGCAGAATCGGCAGAGCTGGCGTGATGGGACAGGTCAACGTGATCGCTGGGCTACTGCGACCCAGACGATCCAGCACCTGCACCTGTACCTTGGCACCGGCCGCGCCTGTGACGTCGCGCAGCAGAATGGTCTCCTCGCGGCCCGCTTCGCAGGCAGGCAGATTCCAAGGCGGCAGCGGCGTGCCGGCGATCGTCACCTGCCAGGCGAACGCGTCGCTGGGCGCAGTGACGCGCAACAGCGGACACCAGTCGCCAAGATCGATCCGCGCCGCGCCCGGCGCCGCGAGCACTGCCAGCGCCGCCGCAGTCGCATCCAGCTCGACATGTAACACCGCCCCACCGCCGCCTTCGCGCGCACGGATGGTCGGATTGCGGGAATAATCGCTGTCGTACTCCTGCACCGCCAAACCGTGCGCGAGGCCCAGCGCCAAACTTTGCACCAGTTCGGCGCCCACCGCCCAGCGATACACGCCCTGCTGCACCACGCACCGACCATGCGTCACCAACGTCCCGGCGTTGCCGCCGCAGACCGCCGGAAAACGCACCCCGGCCACGCCCCAGCCATCGCCCTCGCCGCTGCTGAGCGCATTGGCCGTCGCCTCGCGCCACGGCACGGCGATGGTCGACACGCTGACGCCACGCACTGCCGCATCACCGGCCGTCGCCTCGATCCAGGCCGACTGCACCACGCGACCGCGCAGCGGCGTCACGTCAAAGGCCAAGGCCAACAGGTGCTGATTTCCCTTCAGCCGCAGCCACGGCTTCGCGCCATGGCATTCCGCTTCTTCGCCCTGATAGAGCACGATCGAGGTGTCGGCCGTGCACGGCAGATCCAGGCCTTCGCCTCGCGCCACCGAATGAACTAACAACAGAACGCAGACGACGGTGGTGCAGCGCATGTCGCGACTCTGCGCGAGATGTCCGTTTGGCCAGAATGAGCGCGTCGTACGGCGACTTTTAGGTTGAAGGCGATTGTGATCAGCAGGCATCGCCATGCAGCGGTACGCGCAGGTGCGTCCTATTCTGCCCGCCTTCCGCAAGCCCTGGCGCTCATCGAAGCCGCAGGCTCGGCGCGCTGAGGCACCGTGACCAGCGTCAAAACCGTCGCGCCGGTGATGGCCAAACTGCCGCGATGACGATGGCTGCGGACGGTCGCGCGGGTGCGGGCAGGCACGGCAGGTTGCTCCAACAGAACGACCGCCGGGGGCACCGGCGGTCGTCAGGGATACGGCATGAATCAGCCGAGCGCGGGGGCCCCGGCGGCGTTACGGATTACAGGCCGTAGTGCGCCTTGCAGCGCGCGATGATGCGGTCGCTCATTTGCGGCGCGTCCTTGTCGGTCTCAACCACCAAGGTCATGCGGTTCGGGCCTTCGCCAATCAGCTTTTTATGGAAGAGTTCGCTGACTTCTTTGGTCGCCATGAAAGCGTCATAACGGAACTTGTTGCCGAACAGATACAGACGCTTTTCGTGCAGGACCTCGCCGTAGAACGGCTTGAACATGCTGCTTTCGACGAAGGTCGCGGGCACGGTGACTTTGCTGACTTCCTTGGACGCATCGGCCTTCGGGGCTTCGGTGCCGGCGGCAGCAGGGGGCGCAGGGGCGGTCACCCGAGTAGGAACAACGGCGGGCGCCGAAGCAGTGGAACGGGCTTCATCACCGCAGCCAGCAAGGAGGCCGGCGGCGACAAGGATCACGGCAAAACGCGACATGGAGGCTCCTGACAAGGTGTGTGCACCTTTAGTGATTAAGGTGCGCGAAACCTAGATCAGCCCGTGAATGGTCGATGAGCCGACCATGAAGTTCCGATGAAGTTGCGCGATGGCCGCAGGGCTTCCGTCACGCCTTCATCTGCTCATCACCGAGCCTTCATAAAGATGGCCTACACTGACGCGATGAGGTCGGCATCGGCACGCATATGAGTTCGCACTCGTCTCATTTTTCGTCTGCATCTTCAGCATCTGCCTCAGTTGCCGGCGGGCCTCCGTCGTCGCTACGCGTGGCGCTGGTGACCGAAACGTTCCCGCCCGAAATCAACGGCGTAGCCATGACCCTCAGCCGGTTGGTGACGCATCTGTCGCGTCGGCATCACGTCACCGTGGTGCGGCCGCTGCAGCCCGGTGAACGGCTGCGCTCACGCATTATCGAACGCACGCCGATGCTGCGCGAATTCGTGCGCCCCGGCGTGCAGGTGCCGCGCATGGGCGTGCGCTTGGGTCTACCGTCGGGAATGATCTTGGCCCGGCACTGGCGCCGCGATCGACCGGACATCGTGCATATCGCCACCGAAGGCCCACTCGGATTAAGCGCACTGCTGACTGCAAACGCGCTCGGGATTCCCCTGTCGAGCAGCTTCCACACCAATTTCGACGACTACACCAAGCACTACGGCGTCAGCTTTATTTTTAAGGCGGTACAGGGCTATTTGCGGCGTTTTCACAATCGCACCCGACGCACTATGGTGCCGTCGCACGACCTGATCAATACGCTGGATCGGCTTGGTTATCGGAACCTGACGCTGTTCAGTCGCGGCGTGGACACCGCACTGTTCAGTCCCGCGCGTCGCGATCCGCAGCTGCGCCGTAGTTGGGGCGTGGGCGATGCGGGCTTGGTCCTGCTGCTGGTTGGTCGCGTCGCGCCGGAAAAAAACATTCCGCTGTTGGTCGCGGCGTTCGACCGCATCCGCGTGCAGCGTCCGGATGCGAAATTGGTGATCGTCGGCGAAGGCCCGGTGCGGCCGGAAATCCAGGCACGTTTCCCGCAGGCAATCTGGACCGGGGCCAAGACCGGCATCGACCTGGCGCGACATTACGCGAGCGCTGATCTGTTCGCATTCCCGAGCATGAGCGAAACCTTTGGCAACGTGGTGTTGGAAGCGATGGCCAGCGGCGTAGCACCGTTGGCGTTCAATTACGCCGCGCCGCAGCGCTATGTGGTGCATGCCCAAAACGGCTGGTTGGTGCCGTTCGGGGATGAACCCGGTTTTATTGAGGCCGCGACCTGCGCCGCCGCCAGCCCGCGCACGCTGCGCCTATTTGGCGAACGCGCCCGTGAAACCACCACGTCAATCCTGTGGGATCAGGTGATCGGCAGCTTCGAAGCGACGCTGTATGCGGTCATCCGGGAACAGCAGACGGCGGGCGGGCGGCGGGTCGTGTTGCCACCGCCGAGCAAACCGGCCAATGGGCCGATCGCGATGCGCACAACCCTACCGGCGACGCTCTCATTGGCAGTGTAGCCAGGCAATGTAGCCCGGATGCGCAGACTCTACAAATAGACTGAAAAATCAGGCCGATTTCGGCAGCATGCGATCCATCAGCGGCAGGCTTCGCAGGCGTTCCATGGTCAGGCGCTGCCGATGCAGGTCGAGGAACCGGCGCAGGTGGTCATTGAACGCCGCGGCGTGCTTCAGCAGCGAGGCGTGCGGCACTTCGTCGCCATTGCGGTCGTACACGTACTGGACCTCGACCACCGGAAAGCAGCGGCAGGCCAGATCCGGCCGGCACAGCAGCGAGGTTCCGGGGCCTTCCATGGTCAAGGTGTGACGTTCCTTGCTGCCCCACAAAATCTGCGTTGGCGCTTCGGACAGCAGGCGGGTGCTGGCATCAATGCCGGGCATGTCGATCAGGCCACGGATGCGCGCGTGACCGCCATCGATCGGGATCGCATTTACCGTGCGCTCAATGCGTGCGCGGATCCGGCCTTCCTGGAAATTACGGATGCCGGTGGGGGTCAGGAATGTATTCCAGCGCACCCCGGCATCACCGCCGGCCGAACGGCTGGCCAGCATGCGGAAGAACGAGCGGCCTTTTTCCAATGCGACGGTGATTGCCGCGGGATCGGCGGTTTCATCCAGGATCGGTTTGATCAGCCGGCTCAGAAGGGGCGATAGATCGTGCCGGCTGGTCATCGGGCTGACCAGCATCTGCGCTACCACTGGCAACGGTCGTCCGGCGGCTTTCGCGCGGCGCAGCAGCTCCAAATACAACCCGGCGCCGAAACTGACCGCCATTACCACCGGCCGTTGACCAGCGGCGGCCGCGGCTTCGATGCGAAGGCGGATGTCGTCCAACACGTGGTCAACCTGGAAGCCCTGGTACGGATAGGTGGCCAAACTGGAGGGGCCGTAGCCGGCAAATAATCGGCGTTGGCGCAGGAAAGTTTCCGGACCATCCGGTACCAGACCGGGCAGCAGGATCAGGTGAAACGGGCCGCGTCCGGGCTCGGTGGTGAAGGTTACGTCGTGGCGGATGGCGGCCGAAGCAGCGGTCGAAGTACGGCGATCACTGGTGGCGGTCGCGGACGATTCAGTCGAAGTAGTAGCGAGCATGGGTGGGGTCATGGTCTCTCGGCGAGGCTCGGCGTGGCGAGCTGATTCAGGGCATCGGCGATGGTGCGGTCGGGCCAAGCCTGCGGGATCTTATGCTGACCGCCAAGCTTGCCACGGCTGGCTAAGAAACGGTCGAACGTGCCGGTGGGCACTGGCACTACGCGCGGTTCCAACAGCTGTTGGCCGCCGGCGCGATGCGCGGCGTAGTCGATGACTGCGCCACACAAATAGCGGTCGATGGCGGCAGCAAAGGCGCTGGGGCTGGCCGGTTCGTCGCCGAATTCCACCCACCATTCATGTCGTCCACGCGGATCGTCGGCGGTCGGTAGCACCGGCGCGACGTGGTAGTGGCAGACACTGGCGCGGGTCGCGGCGCACGCGGCGGCCACGGCCTCAGCAAGAAAATGCCCTTCGACATGTTCGCCAAAAACGGAAATGCGGGTTTTGATCCGGCCGGCAACGCGCACCAAGCCCGGACCTTCGGCCAGCACCAAATCGCCAAGTTGATAGCGCACCAAACCCGCCGGCGTGGTCAGCAGCACGCGGTAGATGCGCCCGGCTTCAATGCCATCGGCGGTGACGGCGTTTTCGGGCGCATCGTCTTCGGCGCAAAATTCCAAATACACACCGTGGTTGGTCAGCAGCTCCAATGCCGGCGGCGCGCCTTCGTGCAGACGCCACGGCCGGCTGCCGACCGCGATAAAGGCCTCGCTGGCCGGATACACTTCCATCATCCAAGTGTCGGGATGCAGATGCGCTTCCAGCCGCGGGATGAATGGTTTGATCGCGTGGCCGCCGTGGATGAACGTGCGCAGGTGCGGCCATTGCGCGTGCACCGGGCGACCGCTGGCGCGTTCGATGACGCCAAACAACACCAACATCCAACTGGGAATTCCAGACACGAGGCGCAGATCCATCGGCGCGCAGCGCGCGACGATGCGCTCGATTTTGCGACCCCAATCGGTTTCGAAAGCGATGTCGTCACCGGGTTCGTGAAATGAACGCAACCACGACGGAATGCGCGCGGCGATGATTCCTGATAGATCGCCCGCCGGTACGCCATGAGCGTTCGGTGCCAAGCCAGTTGAACCACCCAGCATCAGCAATTTGCCGCGGAAAATGCCCAATCCGGTCGCGTGTACCGCGCGCGCGAAGGCTTCGGCGCCGCCGGCCTTGTGGTGGCGCAACAGGGCGTCGTCCTGCGGTACATAACGCTCGCCGGCGCCGGCGTCAGAGGTGGTGCCGCTGGTCTGCGCTAAGGCCACCGCCGCGCCGGGAAACAGCACATCACGCTCGCCCCGGGCCACGCGATCCATGAGCGGCACATAGTCGATGTAGGTAGTGATGGGCACCAAGCGCCGGAAGTCATCCAGGCGCTGATCGCTGTCGGCCAGACGATCAAGACCGAACTGCCGGCCGACCGGAAGCGGTGCCAGGCGATCCAGCAGCCGCGCCAAGATACGACGCTGACACGCGCGCATGCCAGCGGCATCACGGGGCAGTCGCTGGCGACCGGTTAGGGCCGACAGGCAGAGGTCGGTGACCAGCGACGCCATCGGTCGTTGATATAAGGACGGGCGGGCAAGGTTGGGCGAAGTCACCATGAGGGTCCGATGAAGGGCATTAATGCGCTGCTTGCGCTAGGTTGGCGAAATCTTCATGGAGTCTCGTAATTTCCACAACTCGGATTCCGGGCGTGCCCACACCACGACCGCTCCGCCGCACGCGCAAACGTGCGGTTTTTTTTCGCCCTGACAAAAGGCTATGGCTGGCTCGGCTACCATCCCTTAGTCAGGAATATTGATGTGAGCTTCAACGGAACTTCACGCCGCGGCTGTAGAATCGAGCAACCGTGGCGATGGTGCGCTGAAGCGATGTGGTAAAGCCCATTCGTTTAGGTCGCTGACCGTGGCTGCTTCGATCATTCCGGAAGGCGACCATTATGATTACCGCCGACGATCTGGACTTGCAGCTGGGACAGTTGTTGTTCGGTCAGCCGCAATTTATGAAGCAGAAGTTCGGACCTCAGTCGCGCCAGTATTCTCGCGATAGTTTTGCTCAGGGCTTGCTGATTGAGCGCATGGAAGAGCTGGGATTCCGGCATGAATCTCTACCGGCGCTGCCGCTGTTCGGCACGGATGGCAGCGAATTATCCGGGCATCGATTCGTCGACGGCGATGGCACCGCGTTCGAATCGTATGCCGCCAGTGCAGGCGTGGCACTTGTGACCGCTGCGCATGAGGCATTTACCGTCCGGCAGCAGTCACCGTTCCCCGACGAAGAAGGCGATAGCGCTCAGAATGACCAGCTATTGGACGCTGTTGGCTAATTAGAACCGCCGCGATTCGGCGAGTCTGTGCTCGTCGTTTTCATGAATTGCACGACCTCATGGCCCTGCTCGTTCGGTGACATCCTGTTGTTATGCAATGACTTCAGTAACTAAAGGCCAAGAGTGGATACCCAGCGGATTCGCGTAACCCTCACTTATTCTTCATAATCGTTCCTACAACCCGGGCACCTTAAACCCGCGGAGCTTGCCCATGCATTTCTTCTCACCCGTTCGCACCCTGGCCAGTCTGGCCGCAGTCGCAGTCATCGGCGGCACCAGCCTGCACGCCGCAGTCGAAATGGACGCAAAGATCGCCGAGTATAAACCAGTCAGCGGCATTTCTGGCAATCTGAACTCCATCGGTTCGGACACTTTGAACAATCTGATGACGTACTGGGCCGAAGGATTCCAGGAAGTGTATCCGAACGTGAAGATCCAAATCGAAGGTAAAGGCTCGTCGACCGCGCCGCCCGCGCTCATCGCCGGCAGCGCGCAGCTCGGCCCTATGAGCCGCGAAATGAAAAAGGAAGAAATCGACCAGTTCGAAAAAAAGTACGGTTACAAGCCCACTGCGATCAAGGTCGCTATCGACGCGTTGGCGATCTTTGTTCATAAGGACAATCCGCTAAAGTCGCTGACTCTACAGCAGGCCGATTCGATCTTCTCCTCGACTTTAAAGCGTGGCGGAAAGAACGCGGAAAAGTGGGATGATCTCGGCCAGAAAGATATGGGCGGCAAGGAAATCTCGATCTACGGCCGCAATAGCGCCTCCGGCACCTATGGGTATTTTAAGGAAATCGTGCTCAAGGGTGGCGACTACAAGGGCACTGTGAAAGAACAGCCGGGCTCATCTGCGGTAGTGCAGGGTGTAGCCAGCGATGAAGCCGGCATCGGCGGATAGCTGCTCAAACGCATGGCCGACGCCCTGAGCCAGGCTGATGATTGCCGAGATAGATGGCGAGCAGCGCTGCCCCAGCGACGACGCCGGCGCCGACTGACCGAAGGCTGATCGGGGGCAGTGAACCGACCGGGCGGGCGATCGCGCTCATGTTCCGATCTGCCACCGCAGGGTGCGCTCGGGAATGTCGCCGATGCCGGTCAGCACCAACTCGAGGGACTT
>JBBROQ010000077.1:0-13218 GCA_038229115.1 Planctomycetota bacterium
AGATGGAAGTTGGTCAGCAGACCATCGACCACGCTTAGGTGCCGCGGCGGATGCAGGAAGATGCGCGTCCAGCCGGCGTACGCAGCGAAGCCGTCGGGCTGTTCGGCGGCGCTTTCCAGCGTGCGCACCACCGTGGTCCCGACCGCGATCACGCGACCGCCTCGCGCGCGGCAGGCGTTGATCGCGGCGACAGTTTCCGGCATACAGACACAGCGTTCGGCGTGGATGCGGAAGTCTTCGATGCGCTCGCAGTCAACTGGCTTGAAGGTGCCGGGGCCGATCGCGAGTTCGACTCGTGCGAACTGAATTCCGCGCGCGCGCAGGCGCGACAACAGCTCGGGCGTGAAATGCAGTCCGGCAGTGGGCGCGGCGACCGAGCCGGAAACCTCGGCAAATACCGTCTGATAACGCGCACGGTCGTCAGGACGATCGGCGCGGTCGATATACGGCGGCAAAGGAATGTGGCCGACCCGTTCAGCCAACGCGACCGCGTCGCAGCCCATCGGGAAGCGTACCGTGCGCTGGCCGTCGTCGTGGACGCGTTCAACAATGAGCGTCAGGTCGTCGACCGCGATCGTCGTACCGACCGCAACCCGACCGCGGATCAGCGCGCGCCACGCCTGCGCATCGTCGTCCTCGGGATGGATCAGCAGCACCTCCACCGCTCCGCCGCTGGATTTGTGGCCCAGTAACCGCGCCGGGAAAACTCGCGTGTGGTTGAGCACCAACAGATCGCCTGGCGACAACAACTCGTCCAACTCACGCACCTGATGATGCGCCGGCGGTGCGTCGCCACGCAGCACCATGAGGCGCGCGTGGTCGCGCGGTTCGAGCGGTTCCTGCGCAATCAGTTCCGGCGGCAACTGATAGTCGAAATCGCTGGTCAGCATGGTTTCGGAAAACTCACGGCATCTGCGCCAGCAGCGCCGGCCGAAAACCCGCATCGCGTGCCAACGCGGCTTGGAATCCAGCCAGCGCACCGGCTTCATCGCCACGCGCGCGCGCCGCGATTCCGCGGTAAAACGCGACCTCGGCGAGCTGCCGCGGGGTCAGGCGCGCATCGGCTTCGGCCTGATCCAGAAACGCTTCACCGGTGCGAGGATCGTCGCCGTTGCGGTACGCGACCATCACATGGAACTGGCCACGTTGCAGCAGGGCCGGGCCGTAGCCGGGCGACAACGTCAACGCGCGATCGATGGCGTGCCGCGCGGCGTCGAAGCAGTCGCCTTTTTCGAGCACTGATGCAATGCCGCGACTCGCCGCGATCAGCGCGGCGGCCAAGGTGGTCCACGCGCCGGGATGTTCGGGGAACGCGAGCGTCGCGGCCTCGGCGGTCGACACTGCGCCGGCGGCGTCGCCACCCTCGAACATTTGCTGACTGCGCTGCGCCCACGGTTCAAAGCGGTCGCTCTCCGGCAGCGGGACTCCGGGTGCTCGCGGAATCGCGCTGGGTTTCACATGCTGCCAACCGGGTTGGCCCAGGTCGGCCAGGCCCGCCCACACGCGCAAAATCGCGTAGCGCGGCGTGCCCCAGACTTCGGGGATCTTCATCAACCACGCCGGCAGATCGTGCTCCATCACGCGGATGGTTTCATCCAGCGTGCGGCCGGCGGCGTGATGCGTCTTCACCGTGTCTAAAAAATACCGGCAAATGGTTTCCAGCTGCGCGAGTTCTTCCGCATGCGCGACCGGGCCGTGACCGGGCATCACATGCTCGGCACCAAACCCGCGCACCTCCTCAAGGGCCGTCAACCAATCACCGTTCTGCAATCCTTCGTTCTGACTGGGCTGGCCAAAGATCGGAAAACTGCCGGTCATTACCGTGTCGCCAGCGGCCAGCACGCGTTCCTGCGCGCACCAGACCAACGTCGGATCGGCGGTTTCCGCGTCGTGGCCCAAATGGAAATCCAGCGTCAGTCCGCCCAGGTCCAGGCTGCGCAGATCATCCGAAAACGCGTCGGGCTGGCGCGGATCCGGGCCCAGATCGAAACCGCGGCTGGACAAAAACGCCTTCTGCCGCGGCATGCGCTCGACCAGCGCCGCGGCGGTGCGGCGGCTGGCGATCACCGTCGCGCCGGCGTCGGCGAACACCTGATTCCCGGCGGCGTGGTCCCAGTGGTAGTGGGTGTTGATGGCGTAACGGATCGGCTTGCCGAAGCGCTCGGCCACGGTGTCGCGTAGTCGTCGCGCTAACGCTTGGTTCACCTGGGTATCGACCACCGCCACTGCATTTTCACCGACAAAAACCGTCGAATTGACGATGTTGCGCCAGATGAACACGCGCGGCGTGACCGCTTCAAGCTGGCCGTACGTGCGTGGAGCAAACGGATTCGGCGGACGCTGCATCATGGGGTTGATGGCATCGTGCGCGTGCGCGCGGGCAACGGTTCCTGTCGCATTGTGCGCACGGGTGCGCCGGCTGCATGGATGGCGCATCGCGTCACGCCTCCTATTTTCCGGCGCAGCCAGCGCAGCCCGTAAAGGAAGACGCCCGTTCATGGATGACAGCCAACGTGCCGCGGTTTTGGGACTATTGCGCCTGCGTGACGATGTTCCCGAGCACGGCCTGCGCGCCGAAGGCGTGGCATATGTGTCCGGCCCCCTGCGCAGACAGCGCATCAGTTATGCGGTGCCTGGTGGCGCGCGGCTGACCGCGTGGCTGTTGCGGCCAAGCAGCGGCAGCGGGCCGTGGCCCGGCGTGATCGCGCTCCATCCACATGGCGATCGCTTTGATCTGGGCGGTGACGAAGTCGCGGGTCAAGCCGGGCAGCGCGAGCATCATTACGGCGCGACCTTAGCCGAACGCGGTTTCGCCGTGTTGTGCCCGGATCTGCCGGGTTTTGGCATGCAGCGCGGGCCAACCGGCCTGCCCGGACATCGTTGGGAAGAGCTGCTGTTATCGCGCGAACTGGTCGAGGGCCGCAGTCTGCTGGCACTGACGCTCGACCAATTGCGCGCTGCCGTCGGCGCGCTGCTCGATTATCAGCAGACCAGCGACCTGACCGTCAGCGTGCTTGGCTATGGCATGGGCGCGCGCGCCGCGGCGTGGCTGACGTTTGTCGATCAGCGCGTGGGCGCGGTGTGGCTGCATGCTGGCGTTGGCCAGCAACGGGTGCTGCTCGCGCAAAATCGACTGTTGCCGCGACACACATTGCTGCCGGGATTGTTGGCCTTGGGTTTGGATCAGGCCGATGTGATTGCGGCGCTTTTACCGCGCGCGGTGGGCATCAGTTACGGCCGACGCGATGCGGTGGCATTGCCGGCCGCGGTGGCGCCGGTGATTGCGGCGCTGCACGCGCGGCAGGAGCTGTTGCCCGGCAGCAAAATAGCGGTGCTTGATGGCGATTACGATCATCGCTTTCCGCTTGAGGTACAGCAGGCGATCGCGGATCAGTTGTTGGCCTGGCGCTGAAATAAGCGGTTTTTTCAACACGCTGCATCGGAACAAACGGTATGGGGGTTTGGGGGCGCAGCGCCCCCGATCAAAGGCCGCCGGCCTCGCTAAGCACCGTTTCCGCCACCAACAGCGGCACGCCGGGCAAGCGCACCAACAGCGCGATCGCATCTGACGGTCGGCAGTCGATCAAATGCTCGACGCCATCATTCGTGCTCAGAACCAGCTCAGCATAAAAGGTGCCCTGACGCAGATCGATGATGCGCACCGCGGTAACGTGTGCGCCCAGCGTGTTGAGCAGCGTCGCTAACAAGTCATGCGTCAACGGCCGCGGAAACCGCGCACCTTTGACCGCGCGATCGATCGCGGTCGCTTCCAACGGCCCGATCACGATCGGGATGCGGCGCGCGCCGTCACGTTCGCGCAGGAAGATTACCTGCTCGTCGCGGGTCTCATCGACCACGATCTGCGCTAGGAAACACGGACGCCAAATGCTCATAGGAAGGCGCTCATGCGTCGTCGCCGGCTGTAACCACTTCGACGCGATCCAGGAGCGCCCGGATCTCGGCCGGGCCGATGCGGGCCACGTCGGCGCGCGCCGCATTGGCCGCGCCGGCAGCCGCCGCATAGCGCAGTTGCTCGATCAACGGCGCGCCGGAAAGCCGGGCCGCGGCCAGCGCCGCGACATAGCAGTCGCCGCTGCCGATCGCGTTCAGTTCCTGCACTTTCGGCGGCGTGACGCGGAAGCGGCCGTCGGGATGGCGCACACGCACCGTGCCGCTGCCGTCGGTCAAATGCAGTTCGCCGCAGGCGAGCCATTTCCGTCCGCCATGGCCCGCGTTGCCGAGAGCGTCCGCGCCGGCGTATTCTTCGCGATTCGGTTTCGCCAACGCCGGCGGATGCGCGCCGGCTAGGGCTTCGTCCATCGCCGGGCCATAGGCATCGACCCAACACGGAACGCCGGCCGCAGCGCAATCGGCGAGGATAGTGCGATACAAACCAACGCAGGACGGATGCGGCACGGAACCGCCAATCAGGACCAACGCCGGCCGGCCATCGCTGCCGCTGTCGTCGGCCAACAGCGCACGCACTCGCTGCACCAGCGCGCCGACTTCGTCCGGCGTGACCTCGAATCCGTTTTCCATCAGCGAGGTCGTCCCGCCGTCGGCCTGCACCGCTAAAAAACCCAAGCGCGTGCGCGCGGCGGTGGTGGTGAACGCCGGTTCCAAACCATCGGCGGCGGCCAAGCGCGCGAGCTGCTCGCCGTTCTCTGCGCCGGCGAAACCGGCGGCAATCACATGATGTCCGTGCCGCGCCAACACCCGCGCCATGTTCAACGCTTTGCCGCCGGCAACCGCGGTGAAACGCGCGGTGCGGTTCACTTTGCCGGCCACGATCGTCGCCTCTGCCAGGTGATCGATCAGGGTGTTGGCGGTGATGGTGAGGACGCGCGCCATGGCAGTTGGCCTCAGTGATTCAGGATGTCGGCGTTGGGTTGCTGATCAGTGAACAGCGGCGCGTCGGCGATGGTCCAGCTCGGATTCGTCCGTTCAGATTCTTCGACTGGCCCGACCAACGCGTCGCCGCCATGACGGGTAATATCGCGCGCGATGGTGGTGCTGGTGCGCCAGGTTTCGCGCGCCGCCAGCAACCAATCGACTTCCTGCCGAGTGATGCCGTTGGCGTCGGTCGCGTCCCATCCATTGATGGTCGCATACGGATTCGCCGCGCCCCACACCGCGGCAAAGCGCTGTGCGCGCGCGACCATGGCGTGGTCGGTGCTGTCCGACAGGCGATAGGCCTGATTGGCCGACGCGTCGACCACGCGGGTCTTCATCGCGGTGGCAAAACCTGGTTCGGCGACGTCAATCGCCTCGGCCGGCAGCATGCCCGAAATGGTGTTGATCAGCCCGTCGGCCTCGCGGATCAGGCAGTATTGCCGAGAAACATAGGCGCCCGGTGCCAGCTCGGGAAACAGCTCGAACGCGCGCAGTCGCTCCCACGCCGCGGCGTTGTCCTTCGGCAACAGTTTCGCCGCCGAGCACACCACCAAGTGGTTGCGCTCGCCGTTGTCATCGAACGCGCCCGGCGGTTCTGCAGGGCGCAGCAGCGGGAAGTTGACCAAGCTGGTGAAACCCGCGGCGCGGAACGAGCGCATCGCTCCGCCAAGCACCTGATGTTTCACGCCGGTGTAGCTGCCAATGATGTTGGCAAACATGATGCCGTCGTCGCTCATCGCGGTGCGGCATTCGCCGAAGAATTCGCGCGTCATCAGGTGCGACGGGATTGTCGATCCGGCGGTGTACGCATCGAGGATCACCGCGTCAAAACGCGGATGCGATTCCGGATGATAGAACTTCACGAATTTGCGCGCGTCCTGCGCCACCAAACGCAACCGCGGCGTGCCGTCGGGCAGCGTTTGCGTGGTCAGCCATTTGGTGATCGGCACATGATCGGTGACCAGGTCGATCACCTTCTGATCGATGTCGACCACCGTGATCGCGGCGTTGGGGAAATGATGCGCGAGCTGCAAGATGCCGACGCTCGAACCCAGGCCGACCACCAACACATTCGCGCGCAGCTGGCGCACGTCGGCAACCGAATGGCCCAGACGCTCGTTCAACAGCAGGCACAGCGGAAACAGCCGCACATAGCCGGAATTGCTCAACGTGCCCGGATCGGGCTGCCACGAGAACGGCCAGTGCGCACCGGGCGCAACCATCACCGGGCGTTCTTTGGGTACCAGATGCGCAAGCCGCGGATCGGTTTTGCCGATCGCGATCAGATCGTCCCAGGTCGGTTGCAGGCACAGGCCGCCTTCGACTTTGTCGAAGAAACGCAGCTGCAGGTAATGCTCAGCCGGACTCGCGACCAAGGTCATGCTGGTGTAGACGCTCTCGCTATGCGCCAGAGCCCCCTGATCACAGGCCAGGCCGCGACCTTGCAGGCGGTAGTGGTCATCTTTGAACACCGCGCCCAGGGCGATCGCCAACAGCGCCAACACCACCGCCAACGGCTTCATCACGGTGCGGCTTTCGCTGCTGCTGGTAACACAGGTACCAACCGTGTTTCCGCACTGTCCTCACCGCCACCAAAGCCCCCAACTGCCGCCTGCACGCGCAGAAAAATGTGCACTAGGCCCAGGGCGCACAGCAGCACGCCCATCACCAAAACCGTCTGATTCAGCGGGAAATGCTGCAGGAAAATGTAGTCAGTGACCAAAATGCCCAAGACGTTCCCGAACGAGCCGATGGCATACAGCGTGCCCGTAGTGCGTCCGACCCGCGTCGCATCGACGAACACGAGTTTCACCAACATCGGCGACACCGAGCCCAACAACAACGACGGCGGCAGGAACAACACCAACGCGCCGACCAACACGCCCCAGCGCGCATACTGAATCGACTCGCCCAAGGCGTCGCTGAACTTCAACGCGTAAATCGGCAGCAGGCAGAAGAACACACCGGCCAGCAGGATCATCCACCCCAACGCCAGATTGGTGCGCGCGCGGTCAGCCAAGCGGCCGCCCAACACGTAGCCGATCGACAAACTAAGGATGAACACCGAGATGATCGCCGCCCACACGTCGATCGAGCTGCCGAACACCGGCTGCAGCATGCGGCCGCCAAGGATCTCCAGGGCCATCATGCAGAAGCCGCACAGGATCGAGGTCAGGTAGAGGGCGGTCAAACGCATCGTCGGCTCCAGGGCGCGGGACCATAAGGTGACGCACAACGGGACAACCGCGCGCTATGCGTGCGCGCCGGAGGTATCCTTCCGTGAGGGCCGCCCCATCCACCCGTCCATCCATTTTGAGCATGGTCATCGACTGGCGCTTTTGGAGCTGCCACGCGGGCGCAGTCTTGATCTGGCGGCGCTGAAGGCACTGATCGTGCGCAGCGGCGTACACCACGGGATTCACCGCGAGACGCTGTTGGCCGCGACCTTAGCCGCGGACCAGGATCGCTCTTTGGTGCTGGCCGACGCGCGCTTGCTGCACGCGCCGTTGCGCGGTCATTTTGCGGAAACGCTGAGCGAGCGGGCGGTACTAACCGGCGAGCGATTGGGCCGATTCCTGCTGAGCACGGACGGGCCGTTGACCCTGGGTGCGGGCCTGCGCTTTGGCGTTGATGGGTTGGTCGAGGCCACCCGGCGCGGGCAGCTGAGCCTGGCGGGCGGCGTAGCGCAGGTGGTGATGACGGTGCACGAACGGGTGCTGACGCAGCCGGTGGTGCAGGTCGCCGACGACGGCGCGGCGGCGTGGCTGGATCTGGCGCCAGGTGAATCGGTGACGGCCGGTGCGCTCACCGATGCGCTGGTGCGCGCGCGCATCGGGCATGGCCTGGACCATCATGCCGCCGACGACGCCACGACCGCTACCGATGCGGCGCGTCGCATCGTGCTGGCCCACGCCACCACAGTGGTGTTTCCGGGCGAGGCCGCCGTCAGCCACCTGATCGACGACGGTCCGCATTTGGAAACGCTCGAACGCATCGATTTTCATGAGCTGCACCGCTTTCCCGAAGTCGCCGCTGGGACCGCGTTGGTGCGCGTCACGCTGCCAACGCCGGGGCGTGATGGCTGCGATGTGTTGGGCAAGGTACGGCGCGCGCCAGCACCGCGGCCGCTTGATCCCGCTCGCTTCATTGGCGATGGCGCGGTGCTTTCACCCGACGACCCGACGCTGGTGATTGCCGAGCGCACCGGCGCATACCAACGCCTGCCCACCGGCAAGGTCACGGTGGTCGAGGCGATCGCGATTGCCGGTGATTTGGACCTGCATGTCGGCAACCTGGCCACGCGCTTTCCAATTACGATCCGCGGTGATGTGAAGGGCGGATTCGTACTAAAAAGCGCTGCAAATATCGAGGTCAACGGCGTGATCGAGGACGCGCGCATTTCCGTCCATGGCGACCTTACGGTGCGCGGCGGCATCCTGCCGGGACAGCAGCGGGTGAAGGCGCGCGGAGCGATCAGCGCACGTCATGTGCAGGATCGTGAACTCAAATGCCGCGACCTGATGGTGAACGGCCCGCTGTTATTGGCCCGCGTTCATGCCACCGGCACGGTCACGGCGAAGAGTATCATCGGCGGCGACATCATCGCCGCGGGTGGCATCGTGTGCGGCGACCTGGGCGAGGTTTCCGGCTTGCGCACCATCGTGCAGGTTGGCATCGATCCGTGGGCACGCGCGCAGCTAGCTCAAGCGCGCGCCGGCCTGACTGCTGACGAGCGGCTGCTGCCGGAATTAAAAGAACGCTGCCGCATCACGGCGCATCAGATTGAGCGGCTGCCACCGGACGACGCGCAGCGCCCGGTGCTTTCAACCATGCTCGATCAACAGCTGGGCGATTACGCCACCGCCTGCCAACGTCACGTCGCGCGCGTGGAGTTACTGGCCGATGCAAAACGTCTGGAAGAAGTCGATGAAACCCGGGTCGCCAACGTCACCATTGCAGTCAGCGGCACGGTTTTCCCCGGGGTCGAAATTCGTTTTGGCGAACGCTATCAGTTGAGCGTCACCAGCCCGCTCACGCGCGTGACATTTCGTTTAGCGCCCAGCGAAAACGCCTCAGCGCTGCGAGGGATCCGTTGGTGATTTCGGCCGCGTCGGCTGCAATCGCCGCGGATCCATGCTGGTGCCCAGCGAGTCCGACGGCTCGGTCTTCAGCACCAGATCGTCAACCATGCGGTGGATCTTCAGTTCTTTCGGCCCGTCCACTTCCGGCGCGAACTGATAACGCGCCACGCTGTTCCCCTGATGCGTGGTCAGCACCAGATACCCGTCGACATCGCGTTCAGTGTGGTCGACGTGCAGAAACGGATCGCGCGTCAGATAGGTCAGCAACTGCTGCTCTTCAGCGGTGAGATCGGCAATCGGCGGATGCCGCGGCGCTTTGGCGCAGCCGACCGAGAGCAGCACCAGTGAGAGAAGCAGCGCGAACAACGTCAAAAATCGCATGCGCGGGATGATGGAAGAATGCCAATGAGCGCTAGTGCGGGCCGCTTGCCGACGCCTCACCGTTGCAGCGCCCAACCGCCATGACCATCGCCAATCGCTAACGCGCCCAATCCCTGCAACGGCAGGCCGTCGCCAAAACTCACATCGCCATCAATCAGCACCCGTCGGCGCGCTGGCGCTTTGGGATCATTCATCTGCACCACCACGGCGCGCCGCTCGGAGCGCAAGTAGCGTTGCTTGTCATCACCGCCTGTAAGCGCGAACGTGCGGCTGTCCCAACGCACCGGCAGCCAGCGCTCCAAACGCGCTGCGACACGATTCGAGCGCGAATTGCCAACGAGGATCAAATTCGCGCCGGCAGCCTGCGCGTCGGTCAAGGCGCTGTCATCCACCATCGGCAGTAGTCCATGCGCATGCGCCGCCCACGCCGCGCGAAACCGCTCAGCCAACTGGCGGTTGTCCTGCACCGCAGCGACATGCTCACCGGTGCCGACCACGATGATAATTCGACCGCCATCGCCTTCAGTAAAATCGGCATAATCAGTCGGTGGCAATGGCGGCCAAGTCGCAGCCACCGCGCCACTGCGGATGGGCAACCGCCATGAGGCCGTCTGCGTCGGTTCACCACCGGCAGTAATGGTGACGCCGGCCGCCTGCGCGCGTGCGCGCCATGCCGTAGACGCCGTGTCGCCATCGCCGCTGACCATGATCGGCAACCCGGAAAGGCGCGCGTATGCGCTCAGGTCATCACTGCCGCTGTCCAGGGTGTTGGCAGCACTGTTGGCCGCAAACCGCGGCGCGATTAGCCACACGCCCGACCACCGCTGCGGATCGCGCAGTGCCATGCGCACCGCACCGGCCGCGCCCGCGCCGCACCCAACCAGCCACGGCAATCCGGCCGGCGCAGCCACCGTGCGCGCTGCATCGACACTCGCGCTGATCCGACGCGGTGCGATGCCGTCCCAACGCCGATCGCCGGCCGGATATGCCACCACCAACGCCACGCCCGCGCCGGTGGCCGCCGCGACGACCTCGGCCGCCGGCAACGGCCACCTACTTTTGCTGATTTTTTCAGTGGTTTCATCCAACAGCACCGCCACCGCAAGCGGCGCTACCGGCAGCAGCACGCGCACCGGCTGCACGCTGCCGTCGCGCGGATCGCGCAACGCCGTCAACCAACCTGCGCCCGGAATCGCCACCGCGCGTTCGTTTTCGCCCGGCCCCGCCGACAGCCGCCGCACCAACACATCTAACTGCCGCCAATCGCCCAGCGCCGCACCGGCATTCGCGATCTCGGCGCCCTGTTCGGCCAGCAGCGCGGGTAGCGCCGGCAGCTCTGCATGAGGCGCCAGATTGAGCCGCACCCGTGCATATTCGCGCGCCAATTCCGCGACCAATGTCATCGGCGTGCGCACCGTTGCGCGTGCACGTTCAACCAATGTCCGCGTCGGATTCGTCACCGTCACGTCCAATAGCACCGGCGTGTCGTCGTCGGTCGGAACCTGACTGAGCAGCACTAACGTCGCGCCGGCAGTCAGCGGCGCGAGTCGCGGCAACTCGACTGAGCTGTCGGCCAAAACGGCGTCGCCCTGCATGAGGCGCGCTTGCAGCGTGAATGGCCCGTCAGGCTCGCCGCCAAGCATGAGGTCGGCCGCACGCTCGACCCGCACGCGAAACAGCAGCGGCGGCCGCAGCAGATCATCAACGTGCAGACGCAGCTCACTGGCCGCGGCCAGTGACGGCAGCAGCAGAGGCAGCAGCAGAGGCAGCAGCAGAGGGAGCAGCAACGCGATCAGCGCCAGCCAAGCGCTCGGGAGAAATCTCACGCGCCGGCCGCTGTGACGATCGACGGGTACAGCTGCTGATAAGCGACATAATCGCCGGCGATGCGCGCGATGCGTGCCTGCAACTCGGCACCCAAAGGTTTCACCACCCGCCCCGGCACACCGGCGATCAGATGACCGTCAGGCACCACGCAATTTTCCGGCACCACGCAGCCCGCCGCGACCAAGACGCGCGCGCCGATCACCGCGCCGTCCAGCACGCGCGAGCCCATGCCCAACAACGACTGATCTCCGACCGTGCAGGCATGCGCGATCGCGGCGTGGCCCAGGCTGACCTCGTTGCCCAACACGCAGGGGCGAGCGCGGCTGACGTGCAGCACGCAGTTGTCCTGAACATTGCAGCGCGCACCCAAAGCGACGTGGTTGATGTCCGCGCGCAGCACCGCTCCAAACCACACCGAACAGTCGGGCCCAAAACGCACGTCGCCGATTAAGGTCGCGTTCGGCGCGAGAAATGCCGGCAGTTGCGGACTGATTCCATGGATCGCGAAAATCACCGGCATGGCCGCAGTGTGGACCGCGGCCGAAAACAGAAAACCCCGCGCGTCTTGAAGGACGGCGGGGTTTGGCAGACGCGCTACGCGTCGCTTGGTCTGGTGCTTATTCTGCGGCGGCCGCGACCGGCGTCGCGATCACGTCGATGAAGCCATTGCGGAACTTCACCACGCCATCCTGCATGGCGAAGATGGTGAAATCGCGGCCGGTACCGGCGCCGAAGCCAGCTTTGAAGCGGCTGCCGCACTGGCGAACGATGATCGAACCGATGCGGACGGTCTGGCCGCCGTACGCTTTGATACCGCGACGCTGCGCATTCGAATCGCGACCATTCTGCGTCGACCCGGAACCCATCTTATGTGCCATGAAAACCTCAGCGGAAAGGACGGCCCGAGCGAACAGGAGCCATCCGGTTGGAGGGCGGAAAACTACGAACGCTGCTCAGCTTGGCAAGGAGCTATCCATTCCTGTAAAATACGCTCAACCAGCCCGCTGCTGACCGCCGACGCATGGCCGAGATCGATTTATGGCAGCAGCTGCGCGTGCAGGAAACGCCGAAGATGGTGCAGCGTTAATTGCCCACCCAAACCGTGCGGGATCAGGTCGAAAGCATGTTCGGACCACGAAATGCCCAACAGCGCGACCGGCGTGCCGTGCAGGCGTAGGCGCTCGGCCAAAGCCAAGCCGAAACGGAGTTCCACCAAGTGATCGCGGCCACCATAGATCAGCAGCGTTGGCAGATGCGCTCGCGCAGCGGCCTCGATCGGCGAGGCGGCACGGTACAGATCCGGGTGATCATCCGGCGTGCCGCCCAAAAACGCGCGGAACACCGCGCGCGCGTCTAACGGATCGGGATCCGAGGGTTCGCGATAGCCGATGGTGAAATCGACCGGGCTGTAAAAACCAACCGCGCAACGCACGCCTGCGGGGTTTTCAAAGGCCGCCAATAGCGCCAATTGCGCGCCCGCCGAGCGCCCCAACAGCGCGATGCGATTGGGATCGCCGCCATATTCGTGCGCATGCGCGCGCACCCACGCCAAGGCCGCGCGCACGTCTTCCAACTGCGCCGGAAATTGGAACTGCGGCGCCAGCCGATAGTCGATCGCGACCACCACGAAGCCGCTGGCGGCCAAAGCGCGATGACACGTCTCGGCTTCCGTGCGGCTGCCGCTGCGCCAAGAGCCGCCGTGAATCGCTAGCACGATCGGCTGTGCGGACGCTCGGGCCGACGCTGTTGCTGCTGCCGGCGGCGTGACCGACACGGCGTGATAAATGTCCGCGTGCAGGGTCTGCCCTGCGATCGTGAACATCGGTACCGAAGCACTGACGTGTACCGGCGGCAGCGACAGTCCGAACAGCACCGCCCGCGCGCTGATCGGCGCCGGCTGCGCGGGACGGCTTGACGCAGGATCACCGCGCAGCGCGGCATACCCCGGGCCGAAACCTGCGCTCATGGTGGTTTCCGCGGCCTCCATCGCGGCGGGAATTTGCACCAGAATCCGCAGCGCCAAAACGGCGGTGAC
>JBBROQ010000078.1:0-13208 GCA_038229115.1 Planctomycetota bacterium
GGACGGGCCTTGGCGGCGCGCAGCGACGCGAGCGGCGAAGCCGCGTACGACCCAGTCCGGAGAGCGCCGCAGGCGCGCCCGCGCGCAGCGCGGATAGGACCGGGGCGCAAGGCCCGCTCGAGTGCGCGGGTCCAGGGCCGGCGCGGCCCTGGCAGGCGTAGCGGACAGCGTCCGCAAACAGCAATCCCCCGAGGCGCCTGCAGCGCCGAGCGGGGACGGGCCTTGGCGGCGCGCAGCGACGCGAGCGGCGCAGCCGCGTACGACCCAGTCCGGAGAGCGCCGCAGGCGCGCCCGCGCGCAGCGCGGATAGGACCGGGGCGCAAGGCCCGCTAAATAGAAACTTTGTATGCGCGTGTCGGTTTCACCGCGGCCTTGATCTCATCGATCACCCCCGAAGGCACCGGATCATCCAACGTCAAAATCACCAACGCATCCCCGCGCCCATCAATGCGGCTGACTTCCATGCGCGCGATATTGATGCTGTTTGCACCCAAAATCGAACCGTACTTGCCGACCATGCCCGGCCGATCCTGGTACTCCATCACCATCAAATTGCTGCCGATCGGCAGGTCGACGGTGTAGTCGTTATAGCGCAGGACGCGCAGTTGCCCGTTCACCAACGCGCCGGCGATCAGATGCGTACCGGTCTCGGTTATCGCCTTCACCGTCAACGCGGGCGCGGTGGCGTCGGCCTGTTCACTGCTGGAGCTAGTGATGGTAATGCCGCGCTGTTTCGCGACCGACGCGACAGTGACGAAGTTGACCACTTCGCTGGTGATCTTCGACAGCGCGCCTTTGAGCGCCGCGGTCGCCAGCGGTTTCGTGTCGTAGGCCGCCAATGGTCCGCGCGCGATCACTTCCAGACCTTTGAGCGGCTGGTCGAGCGTCTGCACCACCGCCGCACCCAACGATTCGGCCGCGGCCAGATAGCCGTCGATCGCCGGATCCACGCGCAGCTGCACGTTGACCGCGTTGATGATTTTTCCCGCGCCAAACCAGGCGTTGAACTGATTGGCGATGTCGACCGACACCTTCACCTGCGCCTCTTCGGTGCTCGCGCCCAAATGCGGCGTGATGATCAGGCTGGGCGCGCCGGTCTTGGCCAACTCGAACAGCGGATTGCCGGCCGGCAGCGGCTCGGTCTCGAATACGTCGATGGCGGCGCCGGCGATCACGCCGGCTTTCAGCGCCTCGGCCAAGGCCGCTTCGTCGATGATCCCGCCGCGCGCGACGTTGACGATACGCGCCGATTTTTTCATCAGCTTCAACCGCTCGGCGTTAATCAGATTGCGCGTCTGTTCGGTCAGCGGCGTGTGCAGCGTGATCACGTCGGCGCGCGCCAGCAGCTGTTCCAAGGTCACCGCTTCGATGCGCAGTTCCTTCGCCACTTCCGGGCTCAGGAACGGATCGAACGCGATCACGTTCATCCCGGCCGCGCCCAACACCGTGGCGACATGTTTGCCGATCTTGCCCAGGCCGACGATGCCCAGGGTCTTGCCATCAAGCTCGATGCCGGTGAACGACTTTTTGTCCCACTCGCCCTTGCCCAATTTCGCGTGCGCCTGCGGGATCATGCGGGCGGCGGCGAAGATCATGCCGATCGTGTGTTCGGCGGCCGAGACAATGTTGCCCAACGGCGCGTTCATCACGATCACGCCGGCGGCGGTGGCGCTGGGCAGATCGACGTTGTCGACGCCCACGCCAGCCCGGCCGACGATCTTCAAACTCGGCTGGCCAGCCTTGATGACTTTCTCGGTTACCTGCGTGGCCGAACGCACCACTAAGCCGTCGTACTCACCGATCGCTTTGAGCAGTTCATCGGCCGACAGCTTGCGCACGTCGACGGTGTGGCCGCCCTGCTTGAGGATGTCGATGCCTTCGGCGGCCATGCCGTCGGTGATCAGGATGCGAGCCATGGAAAACTCCCAGAGAAAAGGGCGGCAGACGAGGCGCGACACCTTTGGCAGCAAGCCTCGGCGGTCAAACAACGTCGGCCGTAAACGCCATGCGCCGCGCATACCGGCCACGCGTGGCATGCGCGCGCAGTATCGCTGCGACGATGCTGAACTGCGCTCTGTACGCGCGCGCTGCTCGCTTAGGTTGGAACGAACTCATGGCCGACACCTACGAAATCCGCGATCCGATCCATCGCACCATCATCATTACCGAATCCGAACGTCGGGTTTTGGATCATCCGTGGGTGCAACGGCTGCGCAGCATCCGGCAGCTTGGCTTCGTGCATTTGGTTTATCCGGGCGCGGTGCACGACCGCTTCCAACATTCGTTAGGCGTGATGCATCTGGCCGGCGAGCGCTTTCGCAAACTGGTCAACGCGCGCCCGCCGGCGTTGGCGGATTTCGATCAGATCGACACCGACTACGCCTATCAGGTGCTGCGTTTCGCGGGCTTGCTGCACGACGCCGGGCACGCGCCGTTTTCGCACACCGCCGAAGCGTATTTGCCCGCGGTCGAGCGCGTGCGCTTGCCGGATGATTGGTACCGCTTGGGCATGGCGCCGGCCGATCGTCGCGCCACGCACGAGGATTGCTCCCTGGCCCTGATTCACGGCCTGGTTGGCGAAGGCGTGATCGATCCGGAACTGGCGCGCGATGTCGCGGCGGTGTTGTCGCCCAACGTCCGCCGCAGCGCAAAACTGAATCGCCTGGGGCCGCTGGTGTGGATCCTGCGCTCGCTGGTCAGCGGCGAACTCGACGCCGACCGCTGCGACTACTTACTGCGCGACAGCCACTTTTCCGGCGTCAGCTATGGCATCTTCGACCTGCAACGCCTGTGCGCGTGCGAGACCGTTCTGATGGGCCCCGACGGCCCAGAACTGGGCCTAGACGTGCATGGCGTGCATGCGCTCGAAGGTTTGCTGATGGCGCGCTATCACATGTTTTTGCAGGTGTATTTCCACAAAACGCCGCCGGCATTTGAGTACTACCTGGAACGCGCGATCGGCGAGGGCGAGATCGACTTTCCGCTCGCCAATGGCCTTAGCGATTTGGTCGAACTGCGCGACGACACCATCCTGACGCGACTGCACGACGCCCGCGCCAAAGGCCTGCCGTGGAGCAAGCGCATCCTGGATCGGCAGCCGGCGAAACTGGTGCTGCGCGAACGCATGGGCGCGGAAGAGCAGGAAAACTTTTTGGCGCAGGATTTGGTCGCGGCATTGAAGCAGGCCGGCTGCCATGTGTTCGTGCGCCAGTCGCGGCAGGACTTCACCAAGTTGGACGACCGCGGCGACGTGCAGCCGCGCCGGTTGCTCTGCGAACGCCGGGTGTTGGGCCGGCCGCTGATTGAGCGCGTCACCGCGCATTCGGATTTGCTGGCCGCGTTCAACCGCCCGATTGATTTGCGCCACACCTACGTCCTGCGCGAAGACGCGGACAAAGCCGCGCAGGTGATGGAGCGGTTGCAGGCGTGGTGATGGAGTTTGCTGAACCGCCGGCGCTGCCCGCGTTTTTACGCTCGACCGCGACGCATCCGCGCCTGCTCGCGGCGCTGATCGAACTGAGCGCGTTCGCTTGGCAGCAGGCGTGGTCATGTCTGTTTGCCGGCCTGATTTTTCTGCTGCTGGGCCTGACGCATTGGTTCACGGTGCCGGGGGTCGCGCGCTATGACGTGCTGCTACTCGCGTGCGTGCTGATCCAACTGGCGATGCTCGCGACGCGGATCGAAAGCCGCGACGAAGCCGGCGTGATCTGCGTGTTCCATGCGCTCGGCCTGGGCATGGAACTGGTGAAGGTCGACGTCGGTTCGTGGAGCTATCCCAACCCCCGCGTGGCCAGCATCGGCGGCGTGCCGCTATTCAGCGGCTTCATGTACGCAGCGGTTGCCAGCTACATCTGCCAAGCATGGCGGCGGCTCAATCTGACGATCAGCGGTTGGCCACCGACCTGGATCTGCGTCCTGATAGCGCTGGCGATTTACGGCAATTTCATCGCCAACCATTGGTGGCCGGATATCCGCTGGCTGTTGTTTCCGGCGGTCGCGCTGCTGTTTGCACGCGCGCAAGTCGGCTTCGTTAATAACGGTCCGCGTCGGCGCATGCCAATGCTGTTGGAGTTCCTGTTGATCGGTTTGTTCATCTGGTTCGCCGAGCAATTGGCGACCTTCTTCGGCGCGTGGCGCTATCCGAATCAGCATCACGGCTGGCAGCCGGTGTACGGGCAAAAGCTGACCTCGTGGTGGTTGTTGGTGATCGTCAGCATCGTGATCGTCGCCGAGCTGAAGCGCACCAAGGCGCGCCTGCGTACCACGCCGACAACGCAGATAAGCGCATGAACCTCCTGATTCTTGGCTGCGGTACCGTTGGCGTCCTGGTCGGTTATTTGGCGCAATCCGCCGGCCACGCGGTGTTGGGCGTACGCCGCACGCCATCCGGCGACGAGCCGTTCGCGATGCGCGCCGGCGATCTGGCCGAGCGCCAAACGTATGACGGTCTGGTCGCCGACGCCGTGCTGTTGGCCGCCAATCCCGGTCTGCGCCGCGGCCGCGACAATGGTTTGGCCGCAGGTGCCCGCTTGATCGTCGAGCGCTTTCCTGCCGCCCGTTTCGTCTACACCGCCTCGACCGCGGTCTATCCCGACGCCGCCGGCGGCGAGGTCGACGAAGCCAGCCCGATTCCCGAAACCACGCCCGCGATTGCCGGCCTCATCGCAATCGAGCGCGCGGTGCTGACGCACGCGAATGCGTTGGTCCTACGCTGCCCGGCCCTGATCGGCCCGACGCGCACGCATGCGCTAGAACGGCTGCGCGCCGGCAACCGCAGCGTGACCGGCGCGCTCGACCGACCGTTTCCGTTTTTGGACGAACGCGACTGCGCCGGCCTGTGCCTCGACGCTTTGAACGGCGCATTCGGCACCGGCGTGTTGAACGCGGTCGCGCCCGAACGCATCACGCTCGGCGATTACTATCGCCACCTCGCGGCCCGCGCCGGCGTCACCGATCCGATCACAGACGACGACACGCCCACGCCATCGCGCCGCGTGTCCGGCGCGCGGCTGTGGGCGATGACGCCGGGACAGCGATGGCGCAGTCTCGACGTCGAATGAGGCTGCGCGGCACTCGGAGATTGGCATGCGCTTCATCCTTGGCCGCAGCTACGTGTGGATCTTCTTCGCGATCTTCTTGCCATTGTGGATCGGTGGCATGGTCGCCATCGCTCGCGTTTGGATGCCGCCGCTCACCGTGGCCATGCTCCTGCCAGCGATGCTGCTGTTCATTCTGACATCGGAACTGCGCTCCGGTATCGCGCTCGACTCGTGGTGGCGCGCCAAATATGTCCGCGGGACCACGCTGTACCGTCTGCTCATTGCTTGGCATCTGGTTGCGATGCTGGCGTTTTCCACCCTCGTCATCTTGGGTTGGCGGTATGGGTGGTCGCTCGGGCCCTTTCACTCGCATCACGCCGAGGTTCATCAACCCGCGGCCCTCAGGGTCACTCCGCAGCCATAATCGTCACCAACACATTTTTGAACGCCGGCGTGCCCGATTCCGGATCGACCGCACGCGGGACCAAAACATTGGCTTCGGGGTAGTACATCAACGCGTTACCGGCGCGGATCGCGCCGGTGCGCACGCGGATGCCGGGCATCGCACCGGCGCTGGAACGGACGGTCACGCGTTGGTCGTGGCGCAGGCCCAGACGCGCGAGGTCATCGACGTGCAGCAGGATCACGTCGCGGCGTTCGGTGCCGCGGTAGCGGTCGTGGTCCTCGTACACCACGGTGTTGAACTGGCCTTCGGAACGCGCGGTCATCAGACGGACTTCTTGCGCGCCGAGCACGTCGACGCGCGGGACCTGCACCACGGCCAAGTGCGCGCGGCCGTCGGGCGTGTGGAAGATGTGCTGCTGGTCGGAACCGGCAGCGCCAAGCGCGCGACCGGCGATGTGAAATTCAGTTTTCGTCTGCTCGATCGTGGCCAACGGCTCCAGGCCCGGCACCGTGTCGGCGATCAGACGCCGGATTTCACCGTGGTTCTCGAGCGCGCTCCAATCAAGCGCCCGGGTGCCCAACACGTGCTGCGCGATGCCCGCGATGACCTGCGTTTCGCTGCGCGGGCCATTCTCCAGATGAGAGTGACGGGCGCGACCGCCGTCGCTCAAGCGCACATAGCTGAACATCGATTCCTGCGTGGTCGGCTGCGGTTCTTCATCGCGCGGCAGCACCGGCAAAATCCAGGTCTCGCGGCCGCGCCCATGGATGTGCCCGGTATTCAGCGTGGTGGTCAGGTACACCACCTGATCGATCGCGCTCAGCGATTGTTTGGCAAAGGTCGCGTCGGGATTCGCGCCGAACAAATTGCCGCCCAAACACCACGCCGCGCGCACCTGCCCGGCGGCGGCGCGTTCCATTGCCTGCATGGTGTCCAGGCCGGCGCCGGTCGGCAGCCGCGTGCCCAGTCGCGCTTCGACGCGCGCTAACAATTCCTGTTTCAGTTTTGGCGTCACGCCGACCGTGCCCAAACCCTGAATGTTGGAATGCCCGCGCAGCGGCAGCAGGCCCGCGCCCGGCCGCGCGCACATGCCGCGTAACAGCGCCAAATCCGCGATCGCGCGCACATTGTCGACGCCGTGCAAATGATGGGTGATGCCCATCGCCCACGCGAACACCGTGGCCGTCGAGCGCAGGTACAGCGCGGTGATGGTGTCGATCTCGGCGCGCGTCACGCCGGCTTGCGCGGCCAATGCGTCGACGTCCAGCGTGCGCAGATGCGCCTCCAACGCCGGCCAGTTGGTGGTGTGGGATTCCAACCACGCGCGCGCCTCGCCACCGTGATCCAACACGCGCCGCGCGACCGCCAACAACAGCGCGATATCGCCGCCGATATGCGGCTGCACATACACATCCGCGATGGTGGTGCCGAAAAGCAAACTGCGCGGATCCGACGGCACGCTGAAATTCACTAGGCCAGTTTCGCGCACCGGATTGATGACGATGACTTTGCCGCCGCGGCGTTTTAGTTCCATCAACGTGCGCATGAATCGCGGATGATTCGAGGCCGGATTGGCACCGATCAGGATCAGCAAATCGGTGTGGTCGAGATCGCCCAGCGGCACCGTGCCGGTGCTGCCGCCCAGGATCTCGGTCAGCCCGACGCCCGAGGCCTGATGGCAGTAGAACGAGCAATTGTTGATGTGGTTGGTGCCGTAAAGGCGTGCGAACAGTTGCAGCAGAAAACCGGCTTCGTTCGACGAGCGCCCGCTGGCGTAAAAGAACGTGTCGTCGGGCGCGGTCGCGGTCAGTTTCGCGCTGATGCGTGACAAGGCCTTCTCCCAGGTGGTCGCGCGATAACGATCGGATCCGGCCTCGGCGACCAATGGCATCACCACCCGGCCCATCGCTTCCAGTTGCCGCGATGACAGACCGTCAAGGTACCCGAAATCAGCGGCCTCGATCAAGTGCGCCGGGATCGCCGGCTGCATGTCGGCGCTGATCGCCTGCACCGATTTTTTGCAGAACTCGGGGAAGTGCCCGCGCTCATTGACCATGCCGCCCAATTGTCCGCCCATGCCCAAAGCGCAGGTTTTACAGGCGTTTTTTGCCCGCAGTGCGCTGTACATGTTCAGGATGCCACCACTGGCGCGGGCTTTTTTCAGCGTGTACCAGATCGCGTGGAAGCCGCCGGCGCTGCGCGGAATGTGCATCTGCTGACCCTTGGCTGGCGGTTATGAACGACGACGGCGGTGATGCTATCGCACCACCGCCGTCGGCTTTTCTTCAGAAGTGAACGAAACTCAGGCGACCGACGCGTGCGGGTCGATGACGAACTTCTTCGCCGCGCCCTTATCGAAGTCCAGGTAGCCCTTCGGCGCCTGATCGAGCGTAATCATCTGCACATTCACGGCCTTCGCGATCTGCACGCGATCGTGCAAAATCGCCTGCATCAGGCTGCGGTGATACTTCATCACCGGGCACTGGCCGGTGGCAAAGGTGTGGCTCTTCGCCCAACCCAGACCGATGCGGATCGACAGCGCGCCGACCTTCGCTGCCTCGTCCACCGCACCCGGATCGCCGGTGACGTACAGGCCGGGAATGCCGATGCCGCCGCCAGCCTTGGTGATGGTCATCAGGCTGTTGAGCACCGTCGCCGGGGCTTCCTTGCCGCTGCTCGCACCATGACCGCGGGCTTCGAAACCCACGCAATCTACCGCGCAATCCACTTCCGGCACGCCGACGATCGCGGCGATCTGTTCTTCAACCGGAATCTTTTTCGAGACGTCGACGATCTCGCAGCCCATCTTTTTCGCCTGCTTCAGACGATCAGGAATCAGATCGCCCACGATCACCACCGCCGCGCCTAACAGGTGGCACGACGCCGCGCAGGCCAGGCCGACCGGACCAGCGCCGGCGACATAGACGATGCTGCCCGGGCCAACGCCGGCGGTGACTGCGCCGTGGAAACCGGTGGGAAAAATGTCGGAGAGCAGCGCCAGGTCGGCGATCTTTTCCATCGCCCGATCGCGGTCGGGGAACTTCAGCAGATTAAAATCGGCGTAGGGGATCATCACGAATTCGGCCTGGCCGCCGATCCATCCGCCCATGTCGACATAGCCGTAGGCCGCGCCCGGCCGGGCCGGATTCACCGTCAGACAGATGCCGGTTTTGCCGGCCTTGCAGTTTGTGCAGCGACCGCAGGCGATGTTGAACGGCACGCTGACCAGGTCGCCCTTCTTGATGAACTCGACGTCGCGGCCGATCTCGATCACTTCGCCGGTGATCTCATGACCCAGCACCAATCCGGTCTGTGCGGTGGTGCGTCCGCGCACCATGTGCTGATCGCTGCCGCAGATGTTGGTGCACACTACTTTCAGAATCGCGCCGTGGTGGCATTTGCGCTTTTGCGCCGCCAGTTCCAGCTTCGGAAAGGGGATGGACTCGACCTGGACCTTGCCGGGTCCGTTATAAACGACGCCGCGATTGCCAGTCATGGATGGTGCTTTCGGTGAGAGGGGAGCAGAAGGTTTTTTGAGCGGGGGTCGCAACCGCGACCCGGCGCAGTCATGGGCGCTGCGGGTGCCAGCGCGATGGGCAGGAGGAAGCGCCGTGCGGCGGCCGTCTCACTCGCGTGGTTGGATCGTCGCGCTCAGGCGTTCAGCCACCTGTGCCGGCGTGGTCGCCGGCAGCAGACAGACAGTCCCCGCGCATAGCAGCACCTGCGCACTCGGCAGCCCGAAGCGTTGTTCAAGTACCGGCCAGGTTTCGCCCGCGCACGCGTCCGCCGGCACAATGGTCAACGCCGGATCGGTCGCGCGCCGCGCGGCGGTCGCCAATGTCGACGTCGCTGCGGTTGGCCCGGCGATCACCGCGGTCAACGGCCCGCGCTGCGCATTACGCCACGCCAACAGCAATGTCGCGCAAGCGGTCGGCGCTTGTTGAACCGTCGTCGCGCTGGCCGCGAAAATTCCCTGCGCCAAATCATTCCAGCGCGCCGCGCCGGTGACGTGGAACAGCCGCACCAGCCCAAGCGCCAACGCGTTCTGCCCGGCAGGCCAGGCGTTGTCGTGCTGTTCGCGTCCACGCCGCACCAGATCCGCACGGCCTTCGGGCGTGGTGAAAAAACCGCCGTCATCGGCGCGCAGCCGCGCGACCGCTTCGTCAGCGATGCGCTCGGCGGCATGGATCAACGCCGGATCGCCCAGCAGATCGAATGCCGCCGTCAGCCCAGCCACCATCGCGCCGTAATCGGTGATGTACGCCGGACGCGAGCCGATGCGCATCAGGCCATTCGCGTGATGACGCGTCAGCAACAGCGCCGCCAATTCGCGCGCGGCCGCGATGAAACGCGGCTCATTGGTGTAGCGGCCGAGCGCGGCGAAGGCTTCCAACGCCAACGCATTTTGATCGGTCAGGACTTTGTCATCGCGCCCTGGCCGTGGTCGGCGGTCGCGTAGAGCGCGCAGGCGCGGCAAATACACTTCCCAACTTTCCCGCAGCACCTGCACGTCGCCGCCCGGCGCCAATGCGCTCAGGTTCGCGCCGCGCGGATGCGGGATGTGCGACAGAACGGGTTCAGGATGGCCGGTGCGGCCCAGCTCGGCGTGGCCGGGCATGAGGTCCCATTCACGGCACAGCCGCGCGCCGATGTCATCACCCAGCGCGTCTTTGAGCTGTTGCGGACTCCACGCGTAAAAGCTGCCTTCGCCGCCCGGATCGTCGGCGTCTTCGGCCGCGGCATAGCCGGCGAACTCGCCATCGATGAGGACGCGCAAATCGCGCAGCAAATAATCACCGGCATTGATCGCGGTGCGCAGAAAGTCGGCGCGCGCCAACTGCACGCCGGCGCGCGCATAGGCGACGATCAACTGCGCATTGTCGTAGAGCATCTTTTCAAAATGTGGCAGCCGCCAATGCCGGTCGACGCTGTAGCGGTGAAAGCCGCCGCCGACGCGATCGTGCAGACCGGCGTCCTGCATCGCTTCCAACACCTGTTCTGCCTGCGCGATCCACGCGGACTTGCCCGAGGCCAACAGCAGCGGCAGCAACTGGCTCGACGGAAATTTCGGCGCCTTTTCCGCGTTCCAGCCATAGCCCGGATTGCGCGCGTCGAAGGTACGCGCCAACGCCTGATCCAACGCCGACCACACGCCGTCGTCGATGGCGCCGGGCGTCGGTGGTTCGGCATGCAGATGCGCGGTGATCTCGGCCGCGGCGTTGTCGACGCGCGCGCGATCAGTGCGCCACATATCGCTCAGATGATGGATCAACCGCCGCCACTGTTCCGGCGGCAAATACGTGCAGGCATAAAACGGCCGGCCGGTGTGATCGACGAACGCATTTAGCGGCCAGCCGCCGTGCCCGGTGAGCATCTGCACCGTGTCCATATAGATCGCGTCGACTTCCGGATGTTCTTCGCGGTCGACCTTGATGCAGACCATCTGCGCATTCATCAAGCCCGCGGTCTCGGCGTCTTCAAAACATTCGTGCGCCATCACATGACACCAATGACAGGTGCTGTACCCGATCGACACCAGCACCGGCACGTCACGGCGCTTCGCCTCGGCAAACGCCGCCTCGCCCCAGGGGCGCCAATCCACCGGGTTGTCGGCGTGCTGGCGCAGATACGGCGAAGTTTCTTGAGCGAGCGCGTTGGTCATGGCATCGACGCTATGGCCGCTGCGTGGCGCAGGTAGGCGCGAGTCAGCACTCGCGCGTTCAGCGTGCGGGCGACACGCCGGTCCAATTGCGGGCGATCAGGATGGATCATCTCGGGATTCGAGTCGATCAGTGCCACTTGGGTTGGGCGCTACGCGACAGTTCGTGGTATTGAAGGTTTTTGATTCACGCTGACGCAATGATCACGTGAACTTTTTTTCTCTCTCACGGCTCTGGTTCAACGTCGAGGCAGAAGCTACCACGTGGCGAAGATTCACCTGCAGCATACTCTGCGCACATGAGTGTTTTTGCCGAGAAGTTGCAGCAAATTCGGGCGGGGCGCCACATACGTGCGATGGACCTGTTCGCTGGATGCGGCGGTATTTCCCTTGGGTTTCTGAGCGCTGGGTTCGTCCCCATTGCCTCGGTCGAAATCGATGCGCACGCTGCGGCCTCCCACGGCCTGAACTTCGGTCCGCACTGCCACGGTGGCGACAAGCCAGAGCACCACGTGGCACGCGACGTCGTCAGCGACGATCCCAAATCGATTTTCAAAGCGCTCGTGATCGCAGGCCCAGTCCACGATCAGGTCGATGTTTTGGTTGGAGGTCCACCGTGCCAAGCCTTCGCGCGCGTCGGTCGGGCGAAACTGCGGTCGAGGCTCACGCCCACTTGCCACGCATTCACGCGCTCGATCTCTTCAAAAGGGAAAAGCTTCACAGCTTCGCCGGGCACCCATCAAGCATACGTTCATGAGTGCTGATCCACTGCCGTTGGGTGCCTACGATCTGACCGTCGGCGGTGAGACCGCCCGGGCATTGGCGACGCTGCCGGCGGGTTGGCAGGCGGCGCTGCGGACTTGTCCCGACGAATCCCTGGTGCCGCGTCTGATCGACCTGCTTCAACGCGAATTGGCAGTGATTCTCGACGAGGTGGCGGCTGGCGCTGACGGGGCTGAGCGCGCGGCAACCATGGTTAATGGCCTGATCGCGGGGCTGCGCCGCGATGCGGTGATACCGCTGCCGGTGCAAGTGCTCGACAGCATCCACCGCGAAGCCCAAGCGCCGCAATTGCCTGCTGCCGGCCTGACGCATCCATGGCTGTTCACCGCTGGCCGGGGTGAACCGGCCTTACTGAGCGAATTGCGCCACGAGCTGGTGACGGCCGATCGGGTAGATGTGCTGGTCAGCTTCATCACCCGTTCTGGGGTACGAAAAATTCTGGATGTGCTGCAGCAGGCCACCGCGATTGGAGCGGATGGTGAACCACGGCTGCGGCTGCGGGTGCTGACCACCACCTACACCGGAGCCACTGACGCCGAGGCGGTGGCGCAACTCGCCCGCCTGCCTGGGGCTGAAGTCCGGGTCTCGCTCGACGGCAGCCGTACCCGCCTGCACGCCAAGGCTTGGGTGCTTCATCGCGAGAGCGGGTCTGGATCTGCCTATATCGGCTCTGCGAATCTTTCTGCCGCCGCGATGCTGGGCGGTATCGAATGGACAGTGAAAGTGCCCCAGCGCACGCAGTCCGATCTGTTTGCCCGCGCCGCCACCGAGTTCGAATGCCTGTGGCAGGATCCCGAATTTCAGCGCTTTCACCCTGATGATCCAGCTCAGGTCCAAGCCCTGTTGCTGGCCCTGCAGCGTGAGCGAGGTGGCGGTCCGAATGCTTCGCAGCACACCGAGATCATCGCTTTCGACTGGGTACCACGGCCCTTTCAGCGGATCATGCTGGAACGTTTGCAGGCTGAACGGCGTAGCGGACGGTGGCGCAATCTGGTCGTGGCGGCCACCGGTACCGGCAAAACGGTGGTGGCGGCACTCGACTATCGCGAGTCCTGCCGGGCTGCCGGATCGCCGCCTACGCTGCTCGTGATCGCGCATCGGGTCGAGATCCTGGAGCGGACGCTGGCCACCTTCCGCTCGGTGCTGCGCCCCCTGGGCATTACGGATTTCGGCGACCTGCTGAGCGGTCGTCACGAGCCGCGCCGCTACGACCATCTGTTCGCCACCATCGACAGCGTGCAGGCCCGCGACCTGCTCGCGCAACCCGACCGCTGGCACACGGTGATCATCGATGAATGCCACCGCATGGGGCGTGAGAGCC
>JBBROQ010000079.1:0-13196 GCA_038229115.1 Planctomycetota bacterium
GCCGGCCACGCATGCGGGTCGGTCGTGTCGGCGACTCCCGACAGCGTGTATGTTCCGAGCGTTGAGGGTGCGCGCAACAAGAGCTCGATGCGGCCGCCCATGGTGAGCAGCTGCGGAGCCGTCAATAGTTGCGGCGCGAGCAGGTTCACGGCCTCGTCGACATCGTCGGCATGCGCGACCGTGGCCCACCGTTGTCCCCGCCGCGCGGCAATCGCCTCGACCAACACGCGCGCGCTGACGCCCGGGATCGGGGTTTCGCTAGCGGCATAAATCGGCAGCAACGTGACGCTGTCGGCGGCGTCAAAGGCACTAGAAAAACCAGCGAAACAGTCCGCCGTGCGAGTGAAGCGGTGCGGCTGAAACAGCACGTGCACGCGCCCGCCGCCAAGCTTCGCCGCCGCGATCGTGACCGCGACTTCGGTCGGATGATGGCCGTAATCCTCGACCACGCGCACGCCGTTCGGACTGCCGTGCACGGTGAAACGCCGGCGCACGCGTTCGCAGCGCGCGAGACTTTGCACGTTGATCGCACACTGGCTTTGGCGTCCGACTTGGCGCGCCGCGGCAATCGCCATCAACGCATTGTGCGCCATGTGCGCGCCCGGCAGCGGCACCCACACTTCGCCCAAATCGCCGTCCGGCGCGATGACGCGCATGCGACTGCCGTCGGCAGTCAGCTCTACATCGACAGCGTGATAATCGCCCGCGTCTAGGCCGCAGCGCAACAGCGGCGCGCGCACGCCGGCAGTTACGCGCGCGCTGAGTCCCGTCGTCGGCACGATCACTGCGCCGCTGACCGGCACGCGTGCGAGCCACGCGGCGAAAGCATCTTCAAGCGCGCTGAAGCTGCCGTAGTGGCGCAGATGTTCGTGATCCAAATTGGTGACCACCGCGATTTCCGCGGCGACACCGGCAAAGCTGCCGTCGCTTTCGTCAGTCTCGGCGATGAACAAATCGCTGGCGCCCGCGCGCCCGCCACTGCCGCCGAGCGCGCCGACCGCGCCACCGACCATCACCACCGGATCGGCACCGGCGACCGTTAGCAGATGCCCGATCATCCAGGTGGTCGAGGTCTTACCGTGGCTGCCCGAGACCGCGACGGTACGGCTGCCCTGCATCAGTTTCACCAGGCATTCGCCGCGCGAGAGCACCCGGATGCCGCGCGCCAGGGCGCTGACGATTTCCGGATGATCGACGCCAACCGCGGCGGTGTGCACCAACAAATCGACGCCATCTAAATGACTTGCCGCGTGCCCGACCTGGATCGGCAAACCCGCCGCGCGCAGACGCGTGATGGTGCCGTCGACGCCACTGTCGCAGCCCGACACCGCCGCGCCGGCGCGTTCCAACAACGGCACCAGGGCACTGACGCCGGCACCGCCGATGCCCATCAAATGCACGTGCAGGCCGCGAAACGCCGGGGAAATCATGGATGGACTCCGACGGGCTGCGCGCTGGTCACCGCACCTGTACCCGCCAGCAAAGCGGCGACGGCGACAGCGCGTGCGTCCTGACGACGCGCTTTTTGACGACCGCCGTCGGGCCGACCAAAACCATCGACGATCGCGGCGACCTCTGCTGCCGCCCGCGGTCTTGCAAGCAACCGCGCATTCAAGCCCATGCGCTCAACCGCGGCGCGATCGTTGGCCCAGCGCATCAGGTGCGCAGCCAGATCGGTGGGCGTCGCGACGGCCTGTTGGATCACCACCGCGCCACCGACGCGCGCGACTGCTTCGGCGTTCGCGGTCTGATGATCATCGGCCGCCCACGGCAGCGGCACGTAGATTGCACCAATGCCGGCCGCGCACAGTTCGGCCACGGTGGTCGCACCGGCGCGCGTCACCGCCACGTCGATGCCGTCGTAGAGCGCAGGCATGTCATCGACATAGCCGTGCACCTCAGCGTCCAAACCATACGCGCGATAGATCGAGGCGATGCGCGCGCAGTCCTGTTCGCCGGCGCACTGCACGATGCGCAGACCGTCGATGCGCGCGAGATGCTCGGCCGCCAACGCGACCAGATCGTTAAGGCTTTTCGCCGCCAAACTGCCGCCGACCACCAGCACGCGTAGCTTCGCCGCGCGCCCGCGGCGCATGAAGCGGATCGGCCGTACCGGATTGCCCAACCGCCGCACGCGCCCGCCGCCCGGCAGCCGTTCTGCAGCTTCGGGAAACTGCGTGACGATGACCCGAGCAAAGCGCGCCAGCAGCCGATTGGTGCGCCCAGCGCGCGCGTTTTGTTCCATCACGATCAATGGCCGACGATGCAGCGGCGCCAATAACCCTGGCAAAAGCGCGGCATATCCGCCAAGCGCCACCACTGCGCGCGGTGGCCGCAGCAACAATTCGCGCGCACAGCGCCACGCCTGCGCCAAGGTGCCCAACACCCAGCGAGGCTGCCATGGCCGCGGTCGATTCATGCCGAACGGCAGCAGTGCAATGCCGGCCTGCGGCACTAAACGCGCTTCAATGCGCTGCGGATCACCGATCCAACGCAGGTCATGTTCGCCGCGTTGACGCAGTTGCTCGGCCACCGCCAAGCCCGGCAGCACATGGCCGCCGGTACCGCCACCGCAAAACAGAATGCCAGAGGATTTAGGCATGGGTCCACCTCCACGTCGTGCCGCGCATGGTCACGCCCCCTCGGTCTGCCAGCGCAGGGCGCGATCGCTGCGGATCGCGGCCCCGATGCGGGTGGTGGTGCTGACGCGGCGTTCGGCATTAGCGCGCGCGACGGCGTCCAGGATGCCGACCAGCGCGAAGCACACCACTACGCTGGAACCGCCATAGCTGATAAACGGCAGCGTTAGACCCTTGGTCGGCACCGCCCCGGTGACCACCAACATGTTCCAGAAGGCTTGCAGGCCGAGCACCATGGTCGCACCCACCGCTAGCAGGCGTTGGTGCAGATCGCTCGCTCTGGCAGCAATGCCCAGACCCGTGCCGACCAACAACAGGAACGCGAAGGCCAGCGCCATACCGCCGACTAAACCCATTTCTTCGCAGATCACCGCGAAGATGAAGTCGGTGTGTTTCTCTGGTAAAAACGCGAGTTTCGCTGTGCTTTCGCCCAGGCCCACGCCGAACAAGCCACCGCTACCGATGGCGATAAAACTCTGCCGCAGGTGATAACCAGTCGGGCCTTCGGCGTTTTCCGGATCCAAAAATGCCAGCATGCGTTCGCGCCGATAGCCGACGCTGTACACGCTAAAAAACAGCAGCGCCGGCAGGATCGATCCGACCACACACAGGAAATACCACCACGGCGCGCCTGAAAACAAAATCATGGTCCCTAGCACCACGCCCATCACCACCACCGAGCCGAGGTCCTTGGTCAGGTACACCATGCCGGCGATCACCGCGAAACCGGCGAGCGGAATCAGCACGCCGTACAACGACGAGCGCGCGCGTTCAGCGATGCGGCTGAAGTGCCACGCGGTGCCCAGGACGACCGCGAGTTTGGCCAGCTCGGCCGGTTGCAGATTGATCGGGCCAAGGTCGATCCAGCGACGGGCACCGTTGATTTCACGCCCCAGCGCCAGCACCGCGGCGAGCGCGCACAGCGTCCCGCCAACCATCAGCGCCACCAACCACGTCTGCTTCAGCCGCTCGACACCCAGCGCAGAAATGCAGGCCGCGCCGGCCACGCCTAACGCCATCGCCAGCGCCTGCTTGACGATAAAGCTGTAGGTCATCGAGCCGTCTTTGCCGCCCATCATGCCAGTGGTTGAGGCGATCATCACCAAGCCAAAACCGCTGAGCGCGAAGATCAGGCCCCAGAGCTGAAAACGCAGCCATTTGCCGTTCATTGCCGTGCTTTCCGAAGGTGCGTCAGGAGAGAGAAGTGTCGGAGTTTCATTAGTGGAGCTTCAACGTGGCCAAGGCCAACAGCGCACCGAGCGCGGCGATGATCCAAAAACGCAGGACGATTTTCGATTCCGGCCAACCCTGATATTGGAAGTGATGATGAATCGGAGCGCAGCGGAATACGCGCACGCCACCGCCGGGACGATGCTTGGTGGCTTTGAACACCAGCTTCTGGATTGCCACCGACGCGGCCTCCATCACGAACACAAAGCCGACCAACACGATCAGAAATTCCTGCTTGGTATTCAGCGCCACCAGGCCCAACGCGCCGCCCAACGCTTGGCTGCCGGTATCGCCCATGAACACCTGCGCCGGCGCGCCATTGAACCACAGAAAGCCCAAGCACGCGCCGGCGATGGCGGCGCAGAACACCGCGATTTCCGCGCCGCCGGGGATGAAAAACACTTTCAGATATTCCGCCGCATCAACGCGGCTGACCGCATACGCGATGACCATGAACGCGAGTGCACTGATGAACATCACGCCGCTGGCTAGGCCATCCATGCCGTCGGTGAAGTTCACGCCATTGGCGCAGGCAGTGGTGACGAACAGCGTCCAGAAAATAATCAGCACGCCCAAATTCAGTGCCGCGGTCGCCGGCATCAGCGGCAGCGCGAGCTGATTCAGGCCCAACACCACGATGAACGAGTCACCACTGGCGAACTGCTTCTGCTTGATGAAGTCGCTGGCGAAACCGGCGGGATGATCTTCGGGCCGCAACAACGTGTGCGCATAGTGTTCGCCGATCCAAAACAGACCGATGCCGCAGATGAGGGCGACCAATAATTGCAGGCTGAGCTTCACCGCATCCGATGTGCCCTGCGCGCCTTTGAAGATCTTCGTACGGTCGTCCAAATAGCCGACCAACGCGAACGCCACCATTCCGAACAGCAGCAGCCACGTCCGCGGATTCGCCGGATCGCACCACAGCACCGTGGTCAACGCGATCACCCCGATCAGGCCCAGGCCGCCCATGGTGGGCGTGCCTTTTTTGCTGTCGCGCATCGCATCGACCACCACCGCGCCATCGTTCTTCGCGCCGCTTTCGCCGAATTTTTTCCGCTTCAACCACCGGATCAGCGGCGGCATCACGATCATCATCAGCGTGAACGCGGTCAGCGCCGACAGCACCACGCGGCTCGACACATAGCCGAACAACCGCAGTGGACCGAAGACATGCGCGTAGTGTTCTAGCCAACTCAGCATGGCGCACCGCCCGGCTGTTCGGTCATTAGTCCGCGTACAAGCGCATCCAATCCGGCCGAGCGGCTGGCCTTCACCAGCACCGTGGTCGCGCCCGCACGCAGCCGCCGTTTGGTTTCCTCAATCGCCGCAGCGATGTCCGGCACCAACGAACCATCCGGCCCGCCATGCGCGCGATACGCCGCGAAAAGCTCGGTCGCGCCCGCGCCAACCGCGATCAGCGGCAGACTCAGCCGAGCGGCTTCCTCGCCCACGCGCCGATGTCCGCCCACGCGCCCGTCGCCGAGTTCACCCATCGCGCCCAGCACCGCTAAACGCCGGCCGTCACGCGCGGCCAGCACGCGCAGGCCCGCGACCATGCTCGCCGGGTTGGCGTTGTAGCTGTCGTCGATCAGCGTGTGCTCGCCTAGGCGCAGGGTCTCCAACCGTCCGCCGACCGGCCGCACGCGGGCGAGGCCGTCAAGCGCCGCGTCGGCGTCGATTCCCAGCGCCAACGCCGCCTGTAATGCGACCTGCGCATTGGCCAGATTGTGCGCGCCTAAGAGCGCGAGACGCACACTGCGATCGCCGTGAGTCAACGTGATGCCGTCCGCGTCGACGCTGCCGTTAAAGGAATCGTCCCCGACTTCGCTCAAGGTGCGCGCGCCCGCCGCCGAGCGGATGATGCTCAACAAAGCATCTGCACTGACGCCCTGCGCGGCGGCGTTTTCGGCCAGTCCATGCCGGCCGAAAATGGCGACGCCGTCCTCGGGCAACGCGCTGAACAATTCCGCTTTGCCAGTCGCGACACCAGCTAGGCCGCCGAAGCCTTCCAAATGCGCCGGGCCGATCGCGGTGATGATGCCGATGTGCGGCTGCGCGATTGCGGCCAAACCAGCGATCTCGCGCTGATGATTCGCGCCCATCTCAACCACTGCGACCGCGGTATCTGCAGGCGTCGCCAATACCGTCAGCGGCACGCCCAAATGATTGTTCAAATTGCCCGCGGTGGCGTGCACGCGCCCGGCGCTGACGCAGGCCGCGGCGCACAATTCCTTCACCGTGGTTTTGCCGTTCGAGCCAGTAATGCCCAGCCAGCGCACCGTGGTCAGCCGCCGCCGAAACTCGGCTGCCAACGCGCCCAGCGCGACCGTGACATCCGCCACCACCAACACCGGCACGGACAGTTCTAATGGTCGTGAAGCAAGGATCAGCGCCGCGCCGGCCGTCACCGCAGCCGCAGCGAAATCATGGCCGTCAACGCGCTCGCCAACGATGCACGCGAACAACGCGGCTTTCGTCACGGCGCGCGAATCGATCGCCGCGCCATGCAGCGTGACGTCATGGGTCAGGCCGAACCACCGCCCGTCGGTGAGTTCTTCCGCCGCGGCTGAACTCAGCACAAACGGTGCGGCAGTCGACGTCCCCAGCATCGTCGCAGGACTCAAGCGTCCTCCTGATCAAGCGCCCGCACCCAGGCGCGGTCATCCCAGGGCAGCGTGCGGCCCTGAATATTCTGCGTGGTTTCGTGACCCTTGCCGGCGACCACCACCACACCGTCGCGACCGATCAACGCGCGCGCGCGGCGGATCGCCGCGCCACGGTCGGCAATGCTCTCGAATACCGTGCTGCGCGGGATCCCATCGATGATGGCGGCGGCGATGGCTTCCGGCGTTTCGCTGCGGCTGTTGTCGGTGGTGATGACTACCACATCGGCCGCCGCCGCGGCGGCGCCCATTGGCGCACGCTTGCCCGCATCGCGGTCGCCGCCGCAGCCGAACACCAGCGCCACGCGCTTGCCGACATGCGCCTGCCGCATCGCACCGACCACCGCACTGAGCGATTCCGGCGTGTGCGCGTAATCGACATACGTCAGCGGATGGCTGGCCAGCAATTCCAACCGGCCAGGAATCGGCGGCAGCGTGCGCAGCCGTTCCAGCGCGGTCGGCAAAGCTACGCCACAGCCCATCACCATCAGCGCGGCGGCCGCGGCATTCCACGCATTGAACGCGCCCGGCAGCCGCACCGGCAGCGCGTGCGCGTGGCCATCCAACATCAGCCACCACCCATCCGGCGTGTGCTCCAATCGCGCACTCAGATGCGCCGGCAGTCCATGCGTGCGCGAAAACGTCAGCACCGCGACGCAGCCACCGGCGACGCGCGCCGCATGCGCGACCGCCGCGGCGTGCGCGTCGTCGCCATTGACCACGCACAGCGCGCCGGGCTCAAGCCAACGCAAAGCCCGCAGTTTTGCCGCCAAATACGCAGCGTGGCTGCGGTGATAGTCCAAATGATCGCGGCCTAATCCCGTGTACGCGAACGCGCGCAGGCCTAACCCGGCCAAGCGCTGCTGATCCGAGCCGTGGCTCGACACTTCCAGCGCGACGCCGGGACAGTTTGCCGGCAGACCGGCCAAAAACTGATGCAGTTCTTCCGGTGGCGGCGTGGTCTGCGCATTCGCGCGTTCGCTGACACCGTCGTGCCAGCCAATCGTCCCGACGCGCGCCGCGCCGGCGCCCAACATCCACCAGGCGCAATGCACGGTGGTGCTTTTGCCCTTCGTGCCGGTGACGCCTAACAGCGGCGGGCAGTCGTGATCCAGGCCATATGCGGCGACGCTGGCGCGCGCGTAGCTCCAGCGCGCGTTGCTGCTGAGCAGCGTCGTACCGGCGTCGTCCTGCGCCTCGGCCACGATCGCGGCCACCCCCACAGCGCGGGCCTGGGCGATATGCGCGACGCGTTCCGCGCGCGCACCCATGGCGAAATAGAGTTCGCCCGCACGGCTGGAGCGGCTGTCGCGACCGAGGCCGGTGAACGTCTCCGGCAACGGCGTCGCCAGCGCGCCATCAAGCGCCTGCGCACGGCACAGCGCGGCGGCAGAAAACGGCATCTGCGGCGCGTTCATCGCCGGCTCCGTGCGTTGGTGCGCGGACGGTCGCCTTTGGCCACCACGGTCTCGACCTCGTGTTCGGCGCCGTCGTCCGGCAGCAGGTCGGCGCGCTTGGGCACGCCCAGATATTCCAGCGATTGCTGCAACACGCGCTGGACAACTGGTGCCGCGGTTTCTGCGCCAAAACGCCCATTTTTGCTGGGGTCGTCGATCACCACCAAGCACAGCAGCTGTGCCGGCACGCCACGTTCGGCTGGCGACCAGCACACGAACGAGCCAACGTTGTGCTCATT
The DNA here is from genome assembly GCA_038229115.1 of Planctomycetota bacterium. Classification (GTDB taxonomy): domain Bacteria; phylum Planctomycetota; class UBA11346; order UBA11346; family UBA11346; genus JBBROQ01. The sequence goes on from JBBROQ010000079.1 coordinate 8,232, forward strand.
GGAATAGCGCCCGCCGATCAGCTTCTCAGCGGTACCGGTCTTGCCCGCGCTGGTGTAGCCGACCAGCGCGCAGCCCTTGCCGGTGCCTTCGGTCATGGTGTGGGTCATAGCGTCCTGGATCTCGGCCGCGTCTTCAGCCTGAAACACGCGTCGCGGCGCAGACAACGTCGGCGGTGGCAGGTCGCGCACACCGCCGTCCTGATCCTGCGTGAACACGCGTTTTACTAAGCGCGGCGGCTGCCACAGGCCGCCGTTGGCGACTGCGGCGTGCGCCATCGCCAGTTGCATCGGCGTCACTGCGACCTCGTGGCCGATCGGCACCGACATGCATGAACCCAACACCGACCACTGTTTTTGCGGCAGCATGATGCCGCCGTCTTCGCCGGGCAGGCAGACGCCGGTGCGCCGACCGAAATTGAACACACGGATCCACTCGTGGAGACGATCCGGGCCCAAACGAATGCCTAATTTCGCCATCAAAATATTGTCTGAGAGCGCGATGCCCTGCACCACCGTCAAAGGTCCGTGGCCGCCGCTTTTTTCGTGGATGGTGCGCGCGGCCTTGCCGGTGCGATACGTCCACGCGCCGTGCTCGCAGTCGATCACTTCGGTGAAGCTGGCGAGCTTGTCGGCAACCGCCGCGCCCGCGACCAACGGCTTCATGGTCGAGCCCGGTTCGTACACAAAACTCAGCGCGTTATTACGCAGCCGCTCGGGCGTGAACTGGCTGCGGTCGGCGGGGTCAAACGTCGGCCAGCTGCACATCGCCACGATCTCGCCAGTGGTCGGGCGCACCATCACGCCCATGGCGTTCTTCGGCGCATGCTTGTCGACCGCGGCCATCACCTCTTTTTCCAGGATGCGCTGCATCGTCACGTCGATGGTCAACTGCACCTGCGCGCCGTTCTGCGGCGCGATGCTTTCGCCGTCGGTCAGGATCGGTTTGCCCAGGGCATCAATGCGCAGCGTCTCGTGCCCGGACTTGCCGGCGAGCACGGACTCGAACTGCTGTTCGATGCCGGCACCGCCGCCGCCGTCGTGTTGCGTGTATCCGACAATGTGCGCGGCCAGCGCGCCCTCGCGATAAATCCGCGTGAAATCGCGATGCAGATACACACCACCTAATTTCAGCGCGCGAATTTTCTCGGCGGTCGGATCGTCCAAGCCACGCGCGATGGTGCGGCCGTTTTTGCCGCTCTCAAAATGCGCGCGCAGCTCATCCGGGGTCTGGTGCAACAGCGCCGGCAGCATCACCACCGCGCGCAGCTTGTCGTCCATGTACAACGGATCGGCGGTAACTAACCACGTCGCGTTGGACTCCACCAACGGCGCGCCGCTTTGGTCGTAGATGCCGCCGCGGGTGGCCGGCAAAATCCACGTGCGCGCGGTCTGCTTTTCCGCCATGCCGGCAAGGCGCTGAGTGTTTTCGACCTGCAAGTAATGCAGGCGATAACCAACCAACGCGAACAGCGCCGCGAAGCCGGTCAGACTTAGCCCTAAGCGCCAGAATTGCCGATCGACCGGAATCGAGCTCATCGGGCCGCCGTGCGCGTATTCGGCTGCGTGCCGCTCGGCGCGTCCGGCGGTCGCAGATCCTGACGCGCGTCCTGCCGGCCGATTTTCAGTTCGAGCCTTTTCACTGCGGCTTCAAGCGCCGGCGGGCTGGCGACATAATCGAGTTGCGAGCGCATCCGCTCCTGCGCGAACGCGAGGTCGGTGCGGGCTTTGAAGTCGGCGCCGCGCAGCTTCGCCAGCGTCGCCTTCTCATTGCCAAGCAGTGCGATTTTCAGACCCAAAACCACCGCGAGCGGAATCCAGATCACCGCCAGCAACGCGTGGACGATCAGCGTCGGACGGCTCATGGCTGCACGGTTTCTGCCGCGATCGGCTGCATTTCGGCCCAACGCATTTTCGCTGACGCAGCGCGCGGATTGGTGGCTTGTTCGGCCTCGGTGGGCAACACCGGACGGCGCGCGACGTCGGCATATCCGCCGGCGTTACAGCGCGCGCGGAAATCCTGTTTCACCAAGCGGTCTTCCAGGCTGTGAAAACTGATGATCGCGGCGCGGCCGCCGGGTTTCAGCAGTTTCGGTAAGAGCGCCAACAGCCGCTCTAACTCGCCCAGTTCATCGTTCACCGCGATGCGCAGCGCCTGAAACGTGCGCATGGCTGGATGGCGCTGATGCCGGCCGGGGACGACCTTGCGCACCGCTTCGGCAAGCTCGGCGCCAGTGACAATGCGGCCTTCGACGACGCCCCGTTTAAGCGTCGCGGCGATGCGTCGGCTCAGGCGTTCTTCGCCGTAGCGATAGATGATGTCGGCCAGCTCGGTTTCGTCAGTTTCGCTAATCAGATCGATGGCATCGCCCACGCTGCCATCGCCCATACGCATGTCGGCGCGGGCGCTGGAACGGATCGAGAAACCGCGCGACTCATCATCCAATTGCATGCTCGAAACTCCCAGATCCGCCAACACGCCGTCGAACTGTTCACCGCTCGCCACCAACGTCGCCGCCGCCCCGGCAAAGGTGTCGGCCACCACGCGCAAGCGCGCTCCGAAGCCCTGCAAACGCAGCTGCGCTGCCGCCCGCGCTGCCGCATCCCGATCCACGCCCACCACCGTCGCGCCCGCTTCCAGCAAGGCCTGACTGTGGCCGCCCAGACCCAACGTGCAGTCCAGCAACGTCATGCCCGCGCGCGGACGGAGGTGGTCCACCACCTCCGTCAGCAGCACTGGCTGGTGCACAAACACCGTGGCCTGCGTCAGGCGTGCACCGCGAACGCCGAGCGCTGATCATCCAGCAAACGACGCACGTGGCGCAGGTACGGGCTATCCTTCGCCTGCACGCCAAGCCGATGGCTTAGGCAGCGCAGACGCAGGGCGGCGGTGTCGGAATGCGGATGCAGGTCGCCTTGCGGGCCACGCTCGATCGCGAGATCAAGGGCCGACAGCAGGCGCGACAACGGATGCTCGAGCAGCTCGGCTGACATCTCAGTCGGCAGCAGTTCGGGCTCTGGCAGCTCGGACGACATCAGTTTGGCTGGAAGCGGCACGTTCATGTCAGATCGCCAAGTACGTATTGAGGGCCGGATTGTAGACCGGCGCCGCGGGCGCACGCGTATCGGCACCGGACCAGCGCAGATACTGATCGGGATGCCAGGCCTGGATGGTGGTGTTCGTGCAGACGAAAAAGACGTCGCGATCGAGTCCCAGATAGGCGACAAAATGCTGCGGCAGCACGATCCGACGCTGATCATCAAGCGACATCATCGCCATGCCGCCGTTAAGCTCGGTCACCAGTTTGAACTTTTCATCACCCGACAGTGCGGTGTCGGCCAAAATACGCGCTTCACGACGCTGCAGCTCAGATTCGGTCATCAGCATGACCACGCGAAAGATTTCGGCCGACTGCTGCCCAGGAATCCCATGCATGCGGCCACGCAAATGCCCGACTTCTCCGGTGCCCTGCAAAGCGCGGGCTTCCCGGGGAATCGTCACCTGATTCTTGGGCGACAGCCGGTGGGTGGGCAGCACTGGGACTCCAATAGCGCGGGATACTGCAACTGACCCCTATTCTATGCAACTTAAAACTACCCAGCGCAAGCGCTTCTCAGAGCGTTGGTTGGCGAGTCGTTTAGCCCATTTTTTGCCAACTAAAGGCCACCGTGATCTATACGGAGTAGGTTCTTTCAGCCTCGCACCTATTGGTCGGATCCCACAGGTTCCCGTCGACCGCCGATATAGACGCGTGCACTTTGGATAGACCACTTGCTCATGTTCCTCCCCCGCTCTGTTGCTTCTCAAACGGTTAGAATGAAATGAAAACCATGTTCAAGCCACACGCCAAATCGTCCGTCAAATCCTCCGTTGCCGCCAAGGCTCGTACCTGGGTGGTCGCTCAACAGCACACCGCCGCGTCCGACCGCAATGGCGGCAGCACCGCCGCGCCGTTCAAAACCATCGGTGCCGCCGCAAAACTGGCGCAGCCAGGAGACACCGTATTGGTTCGCGCCGGTATTTATCGCGAACGGGTCTGTCCGGCGCGCGGTGGCGTGGCCAGTAAACCAATCATCTATCAAGCCGCGCCCGGCGAAGCCGTCAGCATCCGTGGTTCAGAAGTATTCAAACCCACCTGGACTGCCGTGCGCGGCCATGACGGCGTGGTTAAAACCGTTATCGATCCGAAAAAAATGTTTGGGCCGCATCGCTATCACGGCCTCATCGACACCGCATTATTCGGTGACTGCAATTTCTTCGCGCGCAATTTCGATCGACAAAAAATCGTGCGTCCATTCACGCCTGGCACTGCCACGTCCGGTCCGGATGAAACTTCCGGCGGCGCCTCAACCGTGGTCAAAGGCGAACCGGTGCGCGATGCCGAGCGCCTACCGACCACGCTCGGGCAATTGTTCCTCGACGGCGCGCCGCTGATCGAAGTCGAAACCTTCCGCGAATTGCACGAACTTCCCGGAACCTGGCTGGTCGGCGCGGATGGCAAAACCGTGTATCTGCACCCGTCAGCTGGCGCACCACTTACCAAGCGGTTGTTGGAAATATCCGTTCGTCACACGATTTTTTCACCGCTACTGCGCGGCCTTGGCCACATTCAGGTGCGCGGCTTCATCATCGAACATGGCTGCAACCATTTCCCAACCTGGGGCGAAAATGCTTGGGCGCAGGTCGGCCTGCTGTCGACACGCAGCGGTCATCATTGGCAGGTCGAAGACTGCACCGTGCGCTATGCGAAAGGCCTAGGCATCGATTGCGGCAGCGAAGGCGGCACTAACGAACAGATGGAACAACGCGGCAGCACGGAACCGACGCCGCATACCGCCGAAAGCTTTACCAAAGCCGGCTGGCATATGTTTCGTAACAATCGCATCTGCGACAACGGCCATTGCGGCATCGCCGGCATCGGTCATGTCGGCACGCATATCATCGGGAATCTGATCGAGCGTAATAAC
>JBBROQ010000080.1:0-13140 GCA_038229115.1 Planctomycetota bacterium
CACCGACGGCAGCCAGATCCCCATTATCGGCACCGGCACCTGGATCGACGCCAGTCAACCGTACCTGTTCGCCATCCCCTGGACTCAGCCCGATCCGACTGGCAAAGATCCACAGTCGAGCGCGGGCGTCAGCACCGCGACGCTGGCCGATCTCGACGCAGGGCTCACGGTCCAACTGTTGGGCCTCAGCGGCATCCTGCCCGCCGACCCCGCGATCCATGCCGAGACTTGGCGCAGCGATCGCCGCCCTGGGCAGCCGTGGAATGACTCGTGGGGTCGACCGTTAGTGATCGCGTATGGCCTGTTCCAACCGACCAGCGGCGAAGACGTGATCAAAGCCAAAGCGCAGTATCAGATCACGCGCATCATCTATCTCTCGGGCGGCGCGCCCGGCCCGGATCTGCCGCTGCCGTCGCTCACCGACACCGCCGTCGGCGGTCGCGCCTTGTGGACCGCGATCACCGATGCCTGCGCCCTGACCGACCGCCCTGCCCGCCCGCAGTGGGATGCCGCCGATTGGGCCAGCGCGCCCTGGAAAGGCGTGCGCGTCAGCACCGGCAACAAGCGCGCGTTCTTGTCCGCGCCGATTGAGATTCGCTGAGGAAATAGCCGGCAAATCCCGGCGCGCGTGAGCGTTCGCCTGGACACGCACGCGGCGCGCTCAAGGGTGCAGCGATGCAGCCACTGCCGATCGATCAGGTTGTCGAGGCGGTGGTCGCCGCGGCGCTGACGCAGCGCGGACTGGTGCTGCTGGCGCCACCGGGTTCGGGCAAAAGCACGCGTGTGCCGCCGGCGCTCGCAGAAGCGCTGAGGACGGCCAATCCCGGCCCAGGCACCGCAAAAGGCGCACAGGTCTATTTGCTGCAACCGCGGCGCATCGCCGCGAAAACGCTGGCCGCACGCATTGCCCATGAGCGTGGTTGGCGCTTAGGCGAAGAAGTTGGTTATCGCGTCCGGCACGAACGCGTCGGTGGGCGCGACACCCGGCTGTGGGTGATGACCGAAGGCTCGTTAACACGGCAAATGCAGGACGATCCGTATCTGGACGGCGTCGGCGCGGTGATCCTCGACGAGTTTCATGAGCGCAATTTACACAGCGATCTGGCCCTCGCCTGGCTGCGCGAATTGCAGCGCACGGTGCGGCCGGAACTGATCATCGCGGTGATGTCGGCGACCATCGACCCCGCGCCGATTGCGGCGTTTTTGGGCGATGCGCCGGTGCTATCCGCGCCTGGTCGGCCGTTCCCGGTTGCGGTCACGTATGCGCCGGCGCTCGATCAACGCGAACGTTTGGACGAGCGCGTGGCGCGGGCGGTGATGCAGGCGCTGGAGGATCCCGAGTGCGGTGACGTGCTCGCATTCTTGCCCGGCGTTGGCGAGATCCGCGGCTGCGAACGGTTACTGGCGCACCTGAACGAACGCGAGGTCGCGGTGCTGCCGCTGCACGGCGCTCTAAGCCCGGCCGAACAAGACCGCGCGCTCTCGCCAGCCCCGCAGCGCAAAGTCGTGCTCGCCACCAACGTCGCCGAAACCTCGGTCACGATTCCCGGCGTGCGTACCGTGATCGACGGCGGCTTGGCCCGCATCGCGCGTTTCAACCCCGACACCGGCCTGGATGAATTGCATCTGGAAGGCATCAGCCGCTACAGCGCCGAACAGCGCGCCGGCCGCGCTGGCCGCACCGCGCCCGGCCGCTGTATCCGGCTGTGGTCGCGCTTAGAGGATCAGCGCCGCCCCGCCGCGACCGATGCGGAAATCGCGCGCGTTGATTTAGCGCCCGCGGCGGCCGCGCTCAAAAGCTGGCACGGCGACGACACCCGCGCGTTTCCTTGGTACGAACGGCCGACGGACGAGCGCCTGACTGCAGCCGAGGATTTGCTCGCGATGCTCGGCTTGACTGTCGCTCCCTACGCCGCGCTGACCGCGCGCGGCAAACGCATTGCCGCGTTGCCGGTGCATCCGCGCCTGGGCCGGTTGCTGACCGATGCGGCCGATGCCGGCCAAGCGCGGTTGGGCGCGAGTCTGGCCGCGTTGGTGGGCGAACGCGATGTGCGCATGCCGCGTCCACGCGCCCGTGGCGACGACAGCGTCGCCGAGCCCTCGCCGGCCGATGCCATCGATCGGCTCGATGCGCTGGCCGCCGCCGAACGCGCGCGCTTCGCGCCGCACCTGCGCGATCAGGGCATCGATCCGATGGCGGCGCGCGAAGCCGCGCGGGTGCGCGATGATTTGCTGCGCTTGGTGTCACGCAGTGCCGACGACCAGCAGCACACCGAAGCACAGCCGGCCGACGTCGACACCGTCATCCGCTTGCTGCTTGCCGCCTATCCGGATCGCGTCGGTCGCCGTGCGGTGCCCGACGCGAATCGTGGCTCCATTGTCGGCGGCGTCGCGGTCGAGATAGACGCCGCCAGCGGCCTCGCCACGCGCCGAGGTCAGCCGCGCGCCGAACTGTTTTTGGCCTACGCCGTGCAGGGCCTCGGCGGTCGGCGCACCGTCGGCCAAGCCACCATCGTCCGCCAAGGCGCCGAGCTTGACGAAGCGCTCATAGAGGCCGTGCATCCCGGCGCGTTGGCGCGCCGCACGCAACTGACCTGGAATGACCAAGCGCAGCGGGTCGATGCGCTGATTGGCTGGTTTTACCGCGATTTATGCCTGCGTCTGGTGCGCGACGGCACCGCCGATCCGGACGCGATTGCCGCGTTCCTGGCCACGCGTCTGAAGGCTGAGGCCGCCGCGTTGATCGCCGCCGACGCAGACTGCGCCAGTTGGTTGCAGCGCCTGCGCTGGCTACGCGCGGTACGCCCGGAACTCGATCTGCCCGCGCTCGACGAAGCCGACATCAACGAGATGATCGACGCCCTGTGCCTCGGCTGCCGCGCTCGCGCTGAGGTCGTCCTCAAACCGAAGCAGCCCTGGTTGGCGGCGAAGCTCAGCTATGCGCAGAACCAACTGATCGAGCGCGAAGCGCCGTCGCACGTAGTCGTGCCCAGCGGCAGTCGCATGCCTTTGGACTACGCCAACGCGACCGCAGCACAGGCACCGATCCTGGCCGTGCGCTTACAGGAGATGTTCGGCCTGCCCGCGACCCCGCGCATTGCTGACGGGCGCGTGCCGGTGCTGCTGCATCTGCTGGGCCCGAATTATCGCTGCGAACAAGTGACCACCGACCTCGCCAGTTTCTGGGCCAATACCTATCCGCAGGTGCGCAAAGATCTGCGCGCGCGGTATCTGAAACATAGTTGGCCGGACGATCCGCTCGCTGCTCTCGCAGTGGCGAAAGGTCGATCGGTGAAGCGTAACTGAATCGCCGCCGCAGGTGCGCGGCGCGCGCCCCTTACTTCACTCGTGCCGGCAGCACCACCATCGCGCGCCCCGCCTGATGCAGGCGTTTTTCCAGCGCATAGCCGGTGTCGTTGTGCAGCAGCCACTGCCACCAGTGGTCGCGCTGGAAGATGATTTTTCCGCTGAAAAACAGCGCGCGCGGGAATTCCTTCGCCACGTCTAAACACAAGCGTTCGGCTTCGTCGACAGCGTCGGTGCCGATGGCGAAACGGTACGTCGCGGGGATGCCGATGCGCTCGGCCAGGGCGACGTATCTGGCCAGGGTGTCCTCGGTGCGGGCCTTCAGCGCGTCGATGGTGTCCTCGCCTTTGAATTCGCCCGAGTCGACCACGCCAACGGAGATGAACACCGCGTTTTTGAACTGGCCGGGGAACAGCTTAAATGCGTTCAAAAGCGTGTGGATGCCCAGACCGCCGTAGCTGGCGACCAGGATCACGGCGGTGGCTTCCTTCGGCTGTAATGGGCCTACCGGCTTGCCGGTGCCGGGCACGTTGTGCAGTTGGGCGTACAGGCGGTTCAGGCTTAGCGCGACCTTGCGGTAATGGGCGCGAATCAGCAGGCACAGTGCCACCAATGCTCCGGTCACCAGCAACGTCACCCATCCGCCATCCTTGAATTTTTCGATGACGGTTACGGCCAAAATGGTCGAGCACAGCACCGCGGCCGAACCGAACAGCAGCAACCGGCGGCGGCGCACGCGCGGATCCGGCGCGTGCGACCACCAAAATTTGGTCATGCCAACCATGGTCAGCGCAAAGGTGATGAACACGTTGATCGAATACATGACCACGATGACTTTCACGTCGCCGTGGGTGTAGATCAACGCCGCCAACGACACCGCGCCCATGCACAAAATACCGTTCTCGGTGGTCAGGCGTTCCGACAGCGCGGCAAAGCGTCGCGGCAGCCATGAGTCCACCGCCATGTTCGCCATCACGCGTGGCCCGCCGATGAAGCCCGCCTGCGCCGCGACGACTAACAACAAGCCTGCGGCAAGCATGGTCACCACCATGAACCACGAGCCGAGGCCGAGTTCATGTCCCACTGCCTGCGCCAATAACGCGTTCATGGTTTTCGCGCCGGTCGGGTCCGGGGCGATCTTCCACAGCAAATAGCAGGTAATCAGTCCAGCCGCGGCCAGTGCCAATGACACCGCCATATAGAGCATCGTGCGCTGTGCGGTTTTCACCCGCGGTTCGCGCATCAATGGCAGCGCGTTAGAAACCGCCTCGATACCGGTGTAGGTACCGCCACCCAACGAATACGCGTGCAAAAACAGTAACGCCATGCCGCCCAGGCCCAGGCTGCTCATCGCGCTGTGATAGTCTTCCTTCAATGCGACTGCGGTCTGTGCCGCCATCGGTGCATGCGCGATGATGCCGCCGCCGATCATCACCAAATGCGTGATGACGAAGACCAAAAAAATCGGCGTCATCACGGTGATCGACTCGCGCACCCCGCGCAGATTGAGGATGGTCAGAAATACGATCACCGCGCCTTCGGCAAATAGCTTCCACGACACAAAACCCGTCGGCAGAAAACTGAAGATCGCATCGCCACAGGCCGCGATCGAAATGGTAATGGTCAGAACGTAATCGACCAACAGCGCCGAACCGCCGACCAGGCCCGCGCGTTGGCCAAGCAATCGCGTGGCTACGCCATAACCGCCGCCGGTCGGAAAATGCTCGACCAATTTCGCATACGCGCCGGCCAACAAGAACACCGTGAACGCGGTCGCCACCGCCAACAGCACGGCCAAGTGCGGATGCATCTGAATGACGCGGAAGGATTCTTCCGGCCCGTACGCCGAAGACGACAGCGCGTCGGCGCCCAGGCCAACCCACGCCAGCACCGGAATCAGCGCCAGGCGATGGGCTAAGGTTTTGTCGCCGACGTCGAGCGGACTGCCGACCAGGGCGCGGCGCACGCGCGAAAATAACCCGGTCTGAGTGCGGACGCGATCGGATGGCATCGGTGTCGCTGCGCTTGGCGGCGACGTTGGCATCGGTAGCGGGGAGGGCGTCGGCGGAGGTTGGTCGTTCATAATGAAGCGCACATGCTAACACCGACGCCGAACGTGGAATATCCCGGCTTTATCGCCACTTGACCGCGTGCGTGCCGGTCTGTGACGGAACCTGTGGCCCTGTCAGCGCAAGATTCCGAGCGCCCCGCGCAGCAGTTCTTCGGCCGCGATGCCCGGGCGCATCACCTGCACCAACGCGTCGGCCGCTTCCTTGTGCCCGAAGCCCAACACCACCAACGCGCGCTGCGCTTCTTCCACCGCGGCCACGCCGGCGGTCTGCGGCGCGGCACCGCGTGGCGCAGGGATGCGCTCAACTTTATCCGCGAGTTCCAGGATGATGCGGTCGGCGCTTTTCGGCCCGACGCCTTTGACGCTGGTCAGCAATTTCACATCGCGCGTGGTCAGGGCCCGACGCAAATCGGCGACGCCCAAATGCGACAACACCGCCAAGGCCACCGTCGGCCCAACCTGCTGCACCGACGTCAACAGATCGAACGCCGAACGCTCGGACACGTCTGCGAACCCGAACAGCACCAGGTCATCCTCTTTCACCACCAAGCGCACATAGACCGTGGTCACCGCGCCATCGAGCGGAATCTGCCGCCGCGTTTGTTCACTGACGCGCAGCGAATAACCGATGCCGCTCACATCGATGGTCATGCGCCCGATCGCATCGACCGCGACTACGGTGCCGCGCAGATAGTCGTACATTCAGCGGTCCTGCCGGGCGGGCGTGGGCGACGGCCGCGAGGGGGAGCAGGGATACGACATCAAGCGGACAGCGCGCATGGTAGCCTCTTTGGTAGCCTCTTTGATGGCGCGACGCTCAGCCGCCTTGCCAGCGGTCAAGATCGCGTCTGTGCGCGCATCGCTGGCGATTTCCAAACGCATGCACCCCGGCCACCGCGGAAAATCCTGGGGCCGGCGGTCATGCGATCTAGGCTCGCGCCATGGACGCACGCGCCTTTCTCAAAGACCTGCACGACGAAGTCGCGCATCATCCCGGTGTTGGCCATTCGCTGTTGGGGCGGATGGAAACCGATCCGAAAAAACGCGATGATTTCCGCATTTTCTCGTGCCAGCACTATCCGCTGGTCGGCACTTTCACGCGTTACCTCGAACTGTTGCTGCTGATCGCGCCATCGTCGCAGTCAAAAGTGTGGCTGGCGAAAGTCCTGGTCGACGAATACGGCGAACGTTCCGAAGGCGAAGACCACGCCGCGCATTATCGCGTGTTCATGCGTGCCTGTGGCTGGCGCGATGACGAAGCCGAACACGTGGCGCTGCATCCGGCGGTGACGGGTTTCATCGCCGAACATCTGCGCCTGTGCACCGAGGCACCATTCCTGGTCGGACTCGGCGCGGTCGGCCCCGGTCACGAATGGGCGATCCCGACCATGTTCGCCAACATCATCCGCGGTCTGCGCCAGGCTGGCTTTCGCGATGACGAAATCGGCTATTTCACGCTGCATGTCGAACAGGACGTCGACCACGCGGCGTGGCTGGAAGAAGCGCTCGCGCGTTACGCAATCACTGATGAAGCGCAGGCGCAGATTCGCCGCGGCTGTCTGCTCAGCTTGGCCGCACGCGAACGGCTGTGGTGGGGTATCGCCGACAAGATCAACGCCGGCCGCATGCGTGCACGCTTCCCGGCCCTGGCCAGCGCCACCGTCGGCAGCGAACAACGTGAACTGACGCTCGCGGAATTCCGCGCCGGATTGGGCGTGCGTTTGACCATTCCCGGCACGACTCGTGATGACGACGTTGGCTCGGCCGAGGCGCGCACCGATCAGGATCTGCGCACTGCGGCGGCGCTTGGCCGCACCGATCCAGTGCTGGCCCGTCACGCCGGCACCGTCGACGGTGTGAACGCATGAGCGACCAGCCGCCCGCTCAGCCCTCCGACCGCAACCGTGTCAATGAACCGCGCGTCGAGCGTGCTGACGCCGGCCACGACAGCAGCGGCTCGCGTCCGATCGACGCCACTCCCACCGCCGGAAGCGCGCGGCGCGACACCGAAAGCGGCAGCAGCACCGACACCAACCGTGACGGCCTGCCCGCGAATGTGCGCGTGCGCTTGCAGCAAATGGGTTTGGTCGCGCGTCTGGGTCAGGCCGCGATGGCGGCCACCACCGTCGACCAGTTCTGCGACGATACCTGCCGCGAATTAGCGGCGGCGCTGTTGGTCGACGATTGTTTGGTGTGGGAATTGCCGCTGTCTGGTGAACCGCGGTTGCTGGCCGCCTCGCGCGCGGGCCTGGGCGCGGTCAGCGCGGGTGCAGGTTCGCTGGCGTATCTCGCCGCGCGCGCCACCGAACCCCTAACGGTCGCCGATCTGAATGCGACTGAACCGCCGATGAACGATCGCCTGGTGCGCGAAACCCTGGCCGCGATTAGCGCCCTGGCGGTGGTGATCCCCGGCCGCGGCCGCACTGCCGGCGTGCTGATGGCGCTCACCCGCACGCCGCGCGTGTTCGCTCGTCACGACATCAGTTTGGTGCAATCGGTCGCCAACATCGTCGCGCAGTCGATCGCCCGCGCCGCGGCCGAGGAGCAATTGCGCCGGCATGAAATTCTCGCGCGTTCGTTAGCGATGGTGCCCGAACGCACCGACCTACCGATCCTGATCTTGGACGCCCGCGGCCGCATCGATTGGGCCAACCAAGGCTTCTACCGCCTCACCGGTTTTCACGCGCAGGATCTGATCGGCCGCGATTTCACCGCATTCGCTCAACCCATCGGCAGCGACGGCGACCGCGCCCTGTGGTACGAAGCCGTCGTCGGCCGCACCGACTTCCGCGGCGACATCCGCGGCCAACGCCAAGGCCAACAAGCCTTCGAAGCCGAAGCCGAACTCAAAGCCCTGCGCAACACCGCCGGCCAATTGTTAAGCGTGATGGTGATCATGAGCGACATGGTCCGCATCAAAGCGGGATGGCAGACGCAGTCGTCAGCAGATTGAAAAAACCGCAGGTGCGGCCCATCTGCGGCGTTGCACGACGCTCGACATGGCGCTGCCATGCCGTCGCATCGTGCGCCTTGCAGCTGGACCACACCTGCGGTTTTTTCATCGAAAAGTCCGAAATTCGAGGTGGATCAGTGAAGGGTTATTGGACCCTTGAGCGGCATCGCGCTATCCGGCGTCATTCCACCCGCGCCCGAAACGCCGCCATCTGCGCCGGCGTGTACCGGTCAAACGCCCGGTCATCGACGGTGATGGTGATCGCATTGGTACTCGGCCGGTCCCATACGACGGCGTGCGGAACGTTGTTCCTGGTCAGCGACGATTCCCAATGCCCGGTGACGTGATGGAGGCGGATGCGTACGTGAACGTATTCATGGGTTTTCTTCAATAAAACAGTTGTGAAGCGTGCAGTGGACGCATGCGAGGGGATGAGGTCGACCGGGCGCGTGGTGCGGCTGTGGGAAGTCCCGACAGTCGAAATTCAGCGCCGCACCTTCTACCCGCGACCACGCGGAAGGTGATAGCGCAGGAACCGACTAGAGGAGCACACAGCCATGATCGACGGCGTTCTGATGACCGGTTTCGGCGGCCCCACGCCGGGGTGCTGCGGCCGGCGCGCGGTGTGCCCGAAAACTGCGGGCTGCGAAGCTGAATGCTTTGTTGCCGGCATTTTGGGCGACAATCCGGCGCGCGTCGGTCGGGTCGCCGAAGTCGCGCAACATTATCAGGAAATGGGCGGCTACAGCCCGTACAACCAACTGACTGGCCAGCAGGCCAGGGCGCTGTCGGCGGTGCTTGCGCATCGCGGTCGGCCGCTGCCGGTGGTGTGCGGCTATCGCCATTGGACGCCGTGGGCGGTGGATGGTTTGCGCGCGCTGACCGCTCAGGGCTGCCGCAACCTGGCGCTGCTGATCATGGCCCCGCATCAGTCGACGGTCAGTTGGGATTGGTATGTAAAGCACGCCGCGGAGGCGCTCGAAACGCTGGAAAAATCACGCGAAATCGTGCCAACGATCAGTGCGGTGATTGCACCGTGGTGGAACGCGCACGGCTATATCGACGCCATCGTCGCCGAATTGCGGGCGGTCACGCTTGACTGGTCCGCCGAGCGCTTGGCCGCCGCGGCGCTGATTTTCACCGCCCACGCGATCCCGCAGCCGGTGGAACAGACCAGTCCCTATCGCCGCCAATTCGCCGAGACCGCGCAGTTGGCCGCGGCCGCGTTCGGGCATCCGGCGCACGCCATTGCCTTCCAAAGCCAGCCCAGCGACAGCCGCATCCCCTGGTCGGCCCCGACCATCAGCAGCGCCATCCGCGCCGCCCACGCCGCCGGCGCGAAGGACGTATTACTACAGGCCGCAGGATTTTTGGTCGACCATACTGAGGTGCTGTTCGACCTCGACCACGAAGCCAAAGACGAAGCCGAACAGTTGGGCCTGATCTACACTCGGGCCCGCTGCGTGCACAGTCAGCCAGCGTTCATCGAGCTGCTGGCCGAACGTGTGTTGGCCGCCGACCACGCGAGCGCTTGAATAAAGTTCAGCCTTTGGAGTTGAAGCGCCGTTCGAGCACCGCGTAGCGGAACGCAAAAATCCGCCGCACTTTCGCGCCGACAAACAGCCAATGTGCGAGGCTGCCGAGCGGTCCGAACGGCAGCGCATAATTCACCAAATCGTGCATCACCACATGGTCGCCGTGGTCCTCGAACACGTGACGATGATGCCAGAACCGATACGGGCCGAAACGTTGCTCATCAATGAACGAGCGGCCTTCATCGACATGCGTGATCTCGGTCACCCAAGTTTGCCACACGCCCGGAATCGCCTTAATCCGGTATTCCACAATCAAGCCCGGATACATCACCGGCGGCACCGGCGTGACGATGCGAAATAGCAAATCATTCGGCGTGATGTCGTTCAGATTTTCGGGCGCGCAGAAGAACGCCCAGGCCTCGGCCAAAGGCACATTCAGCCGCTGCGTCGACGTGAGTTGATGCAAAAACATGCGCGTGTTACGCGGGTGCGTCGGACGCGGATGGAGGTCAGTGCCGATCGGCGCTGCCTAAAATCAGGTCCACGATAATTCCGGTTTACGGCGCTTATTCGCGCAGTCTTTCAGATACAGATTTATCAAGGTCTGATACGGCATCGCCACGGATTCCGCCGTCTTTTTGAAGTAATCCAGCGCATCCGGATCCAGTCGGATGGTGATCGGCTTCTTCAAGCGCTTGGCGTACGGGTTCGCCCGCGATTTTGAAAAATCATATTCTTTTCGCATGGTGTCAGCCCTTATAGCTCTGGGTTTCGCGTTTGAGCGCTTTGCGCGCCGAGATGATCCTGATCTCGCCGCCGTCGCTGCGATAACAGTGACAGACTAGCAGCAGTCTGAACTGCGACGATCGGCCCATGATGATGAATCGGTCTTCCTTCTCAGAATGATCTGGGTCATCGATCAACCGCGCAGCTTCATCGTAGAAAACAGAGGAAGCTTCGGCGAAATCGACGCCGTGCTTCTTAACGTTGGCCGTGTTCTTGGCCGGATCCCACAAGAAGTGCAGGCCGCTCGACATGCATACGTCGTATGTACGCGTGACGCCGATTCAATCGACGGCAGTCTTGACGATCTCCGTCTTCGCCACGCGCAGTGCCTTGCAGGACACGGCGCACTCGGACGGTGGCGCGCATGAGCCTTCCGCGAGCGCACGTCGTCCGATGAATCCGCGTCTGCTGTTCATCGGTGCGATCATCGCCGTGCTGATCGCGACGCTGGTGTTTAAGATGCGGGTGTTCGTGCTGACCGGCAAATATGTGTTGGTGCTGGTCGCGATCGTGGTCGTCATCGCGCTGTTGGCGCCGAAGTCGGGGAAGCGCTGAAGGCTTGAGAAAACAGCCTGCTTTGCTGCTTTTAGCCAGAAGCGCGAACGAGGTCGACCAACGCACGCACTTGTTCGGGATCAGTCTCTTTCAGCACGCCGTGGCCCAGGTTGAAAATGTGTCCGGGTCGGCCGGCGGCGGCGTGCAGGACGGCGCGGGCGCCGTCGAGTAGCGCGTCGCGCTCGCCCAACAACAAGCGCGGATCCAGGTTGCCCTGCACGCTGATCGCGTCCGGCCCGCCGCAGGCGCGCCACGCAGCGTCGAGATCGGTGGCGCTGTCGACGCCGATCACGTCAGCACCGCAGGCGGCGATCAGCTCGATCAGATGGGCGGTGTTGGTGCCGAATAAAATCACCGGCACGCCGGGCGTCACCGCGTCGGCCAGCGCGCGCAGATGCGGCGCGGCAAACGTGGTAAACTCATCGCGGGTCAAGTTGCCGACCCAACTGTCGAACACCTGCACCGCCGTCGCACCGGCGGCGATCTGTCGGTTCAGATGTGCGGCGCCGGTCGCGGCCAAGCGGGCAAGTAGCCGATGCCACGCCGCCGGTTCGTCGCGCATGAACGCGCGCGTGCGGGTGAAGGTTTTACTGCCGCCGCCTTCCAGGGCGTAAGACGCCAGCGTGAACGGCGCGCCGCAAAAACCGATGCAGGGGATGTTGGCCGGCAGCCGGGCGACCGTCTGCCGGATCGCCGCGCCGACATAGCTAAGCGCGTCGGCTGCGACGTCTGCGGGCAGCAGCGCGTCCACTTCGGCAGCGCTAGAAATCGGGCGCGGCAGGCGCGGGCCGTCGCCGTTGACGAACTCAAGCGGCAGGCCGAGCGCTTCGAGCAGCACCAGAATGTCGCTGAAAATAATCGCCGCATCGACCTGCAACCAATCGCGCGCGAACCACGTCACTTCGGCGGCCAGTTCAGGATTCTTGCACAGCTCTAAGAACGACTGCTGTGCACGAATGCCGCGATAATGCTGCATATACCGGCCTGCTTGCCGCATCAGCCAGATTGGTGGCCGTGGTGTCGGCGCGCCGCGGCAGGCGCGCAGGAACTGTGAATCCCATAACGCCGGTGGGATTTGCCGGACATTGCCAGTCGCACGGATGCCGAGTCTGTTCATGCGCGGATCGTTGACGCGGCGGCGTCCGTTCCAGGAGGCCGCGTCCGCCAACGTCTGTGCCACCACACCCATTGTTCCGGCGCGCGGCGCACCAGCGCCTCTTCGTAGGCCATCGCCCAGGCCATGATGCGGTGCAGATCGGCCGCGCGGTCGGCGGTGCGCGGGAAGATTTTTCGCGGTCCGACATGCGCCACCCAACGGCCGCCGCGGGCGTACAAAAACCCGGGCTGCACCGCGCCGCCGGCGAATTGCGCCAACGCTGCCGGGCCGATCGGGGTGTGCGCCAAGTGGCCAAACCACGGCACGAAGGTTCCGGCCAGACGCGGGATGTCCTGATCCGGAAGGGTCGCCAACGCGCGCCCGGCGCGTAGTTCACGAACCGCGGCGCGGATGTCCTGATCCTGATAAACCACATGCGCGCCGCCGCCGATGCGCGCGGTTTGGATCAGACGATTGGCGGTGGGCGAGCGCAGCCGTTTGCCGACCACGCTCAACGGTGCGACGGTCGCGGCGACCCGCGACAGCAGCTCCCAATTGCCGAAATGTCCGGTCAGCAAAACGGTGCCTTCGCCGCGGCGGCAGGCGCGCACCAGATCGCGCAGATGGTCAGCGCCTTCGACGCCGATCCCGCGGCGTAATTGCAGCGGATCGCGATGCAGCGTGGCCATGGTCCACAACGCCATGCGCCCAAAATGGCGGAAATTTTTGCGCGCGGTGCGCTCGATCCATTGCGGCGTGGCGAGCGGATACGCTTGGCGCAGATGCGTGCGGCAGCGCAGCTGATCGCGCATCGGCAAGCGCCCGAACAGCTCGCCCA
>JBBROQ010000081.1:0-12996 GCA_038229115.1 Planctomycetota bacterium
AACCACGGCCGCAATTCGGTCACAGCGCGGCAACCGCCAAGCTTAGCGCGGTGGTATGCGCGGTGCCCGGCAGCAGGGTCACGCAATGGTCGTAGCAGGTCGCAGTCTCGACACAGACCATGCGCGGCTGTTCATCCATGGCGAAGTCGTTCATGCTTTTCGCCTTCTCGAACGGGTTCCACACCACAGTTTCGGTCGAGCCACTTTTGCCAATCGTCACCCGCCGATTCATGACCGGATCCACGATCGTGGTCGCGGTGCGCGTGCCGACATACACGCGATCAGTCCAGCGCGTGACGGTGGTCGATCCGCCCTGCACGATGCGCGGACTTCCGGCCGCAGTTTTATCGACATAGACAGTGCCATCCAGACCGTCGATCAGTACTCGGTTCACATCGCCGACGCTGAAATAGGTATGTAATGCATCGGTGTAGCTGAACGGTTCGCTGCCGGTGTTGGTGATCATTAACGACAGTTCCAGCGTCGCGCCGATCACAGCGGTCAGGTGCGCGACGAAGGCATACGGGAACCAGGCGAGGGTCGTCTCGTTCTCGCGCAACTCGATCACGACTCGCGCGCGCCCGTCGCTCAGTCGAGCGGTTTCCGTCAACGTCCACAGCTGCGTGCGCGCAAACCCGTGCGCGGGGAATTCCTTGGCTTTTGCCGGGCTTTTATCAACGGAAGGATGCGGTCCGAACCATGGCCAGCACACCGGAATGCCGCCGCGGATCGACTTGCCCGGCTGGTACAATGAGGTCGGGCTGACCCACAGCAGCGGCTGCGCGCCGGCCGGCTGGAAATGCGTCAGGTGGCCGCCGTTCAGGTACAGATGGGCTTCGCCCAGGCGATTCTTGATCGCCACCATCGGCAAGCCGCCGGCGCCAGCGACCACACGGATCTCATCGCCATAGGCAAAGCGCTGATCGATTTCGGAAATGGATATGGGGGTGTTCAGGTCAGTGCTCATGGCAGCCTTGGGAATTGGCCGAAATCCGGCTCACGTTTATCGAGGTAGGCACGGTGCCCCTCTTTGCCTTCGTCGGTCATGTAGAACAGCAGCGTGGCATTGCCCGCGAGTTCCTGCAAGCCGGCCTGACCGTCGCAGTCGGCATTGAACGCAGATTTCAGACAGCGCAGCGCCAATGGCGAATGCACCATCATCTCTTGGCACATCGCGATGGTCCGCGTTTCCAGCTCGGCCAGCGGCACGACCTCGTTAATCAGACCCATGTCGAGCGCCTGCTGCGCATCGTACTGCCGGCAGGTGAACCAGAATTCACGCGCCTTTTTCTGCCCAATGCAGCGCGCCAAATAACTGGCGCCGAAACCACCGTCGAAGCTGCCGACCTTCGGGCCGGTTTGGCCAAACCGCGCGTTGTCGGCCGCGATGGTGATGTCGCAGACCAAATGCAGCACCTGTCCGCCACCGATTGCCCAACCCGCGACCATGGCCAACACCGGCTTTGGGCACGAGCGAATTTCGCGCTGCAAATCCAGCACATTCAGCCGCGGAACCGCATCGCCTTCGCGCCCGCCCACATACCCGCCATGGCCGCGCACGCGCTGATCGCCGCCGGAACAAAACGCCTTATCGCCCGCGCCGGTCAGAATCACCACACCCACGCTTTGATCGTCACGCGCATGCGCCAGCGCGTCGCGCAATTCCTGCACCGTTTTTGGCGTGAATGCGTTGTGCACCTGCGGCCGATTGATGGTCAGCTTCGCCACCGTGCCGCCGCGAATCGGCAGATGGTTATAAAGGATGTCCTCATAACCGCGGTCGATGAGCTGCCAGGCGGGCGTATCGGGCATGGGTCGAGGCTCCATCAAAAGGACGCAGAATGGCAAAGGCGAAACCAGCGCAGCGAAGGCGCATGCCGGCGGCGCGGATGCTTGTCGTGCAGCGCGCGCTGTCCATCGCGCCGATGCTCTGGAGCGCAGCGCGCGCGCCGTGAGCATGCCGTCCATGTCCTTAGCACCGCGTCATGTGGTCATTGTCGGCGTCGGCATCAGCGGCCTGACCGCTGCATTTCGGCTGCGTCAGCGCGACGCGCTGGTTCGCATCACGCTGTTGGAAGCCAGCGATCGCCTCGGCGGCGTGATCCAAACCACGCACGCGCACGGCTGTTTGCTTGAGCACGGCCCCGACTCGATCGTCACTGCCAAACCCGCCGGCGTCGCGCTGCTGACGGATCTTGGCTTGGCTGAGCACATGATTGGAGTCGAGCCCAACGCACGCCGCAGTCTCATCGCCCGCGGGCAAAAACTGATTCCGGTGCCTGATGGTTTGTACCTGCTCGCGCCCGGCCGTTTTGGGCCGTTCGTGCGCTCACCACTGATCAGTTGGCGCGGAAAAATCCGCATGGGAGTGGACCTGCTGCTGCCGCGCCGCGCCGCGCATTTGCCCGAAGAATCGCTGGCGCAGTTTGTCCGCCGCCGCCTGGGCCGCGAAGCCCTGACGCGTCTCGCGCAGCCGATGATCGGCGGCATCTACACTGCTGACCCCGAACGTCTGAGCGTCGCCGCGACCATGCCGCAATTCCTGATTATGGAGCGCGAGCACCGCAGCCTGCTGTTGGCAATGCGCGCCCGCGCGCGCGAAATCGCTGACGCCAACGGCCCGCGGTATGGCCTATTCGCGACGCTTAAAGGCGGCATGCAAACCTTGACCGACACGCTCAGCGCCCGCTGCCGCGACGGCGGCAGCGACCTCCGTTTGCGCACCAAGGTCAGCGGCGTCGCGCGCGCGTCTGACGGATTCACGCTGTCGCTACCGGCCGGCGAATCACTTCACGCCGACGCGCTGATCCTGGCCTTACCCGCGCATGCGACGTCGACCCTGACGCGCGCGTTGGATCCACAGCTCAGCGCTGAACTCGCGGCGATTCCCTACGCCGGCGTCGCCACCGTGAATCTTGCCTTTGCGCGCGCCGCGATCCCCGCGTTGCCCATCGCCGCCGGTTTCGTGATCCCCGCCATCGACGGCCGCGCGACCATCGCCGCCACCATTGTCACCGCTAAATACGCAGGACGAGCGCCGGACGACACCGTCCTGATCCGCGCATTCGTCGGCGGTGCCATGGGTGAACAACGGCTCGCTCAAAACGACGAACATATGATCGCCGCCGTCCGCAATGATCTGCGCGACCTGCTGAATATTCATATCGCGCCGACATTCACGGCCGTCCACCGCTGGCCGCAGGCGATGGCGCAATATGTCCTGGGTCATCAAGCCCACGTCGAGCGCATCCGCGCCCGCACCGCGGCGATTCCTGGGCTTTATCTGCTCGGCAACGGTTACGCCGGCGTGGGGATTCCGGATCTAGCAGAACAGGCAAATGCGGTGGCGCAGGAAATAGGTGAATGGATTTCTGCGCCATGATCGAGAAATGGCGATCCGTATAAGCCATTTGGCAATAACGCTCAATTTGTCATGAATAACGAGCGTTCTATGACAGTGAAGCTCAGGGTATTAAGGCCCGTGACGAACTAACGCGAAACGCCCGGCCGGGCAGTGTTCGCATGCAATATCTGCGTTCGCGCAGTGTCGGTGCGAGCCGTTCAGCGGCGACCTGCATCGGAACATTCTCGCCAAATTCGTGCAGCTGCGGCGCGAGGAGTTCAAGCACGTCTAGGAATGGCCCGCCTTCAACTTCGGCATGCAGCGTCAGCACCCGCAGCGGCCCCGGCGTATTGCGTAGATCATTCAGCAAAGCATCAGCAAGCGCAGCGGTGCCGGTGACGCCACGGCCGATATGTTCTTCCAAGCACAACCCAGAGCCGGGCAGTTGCGGTAGGCGGCGCAAACCGTGTTCGGTTACCAAACGGCAGGGGGGCGAGGCGCGCAAGTCACTGGCATAGGTGAACGGAAATTGGTCCTGGATCGCAAGTGAAGTCGCAGTGGTCATCCACGCGGCCGCGCCGATGCCGGCGGGATCGTGGCCGGTTAAACTGCGGAAGGCCGCGACCGAACGCGCAAAATGTTTGTAGATTCGCTCTGAGCTGAACGTCGGCAATTCATCCTGCCAGCGCCGATGATCCCAAGCATGCACCGCGGCTTCGTGGCCGTCACGTTCGATCCGGCGAACGATGTCGGGGAAGGCGGTAGCGATCGGTTTCGCCGGTAACAGCGTGCCGGAAAAAATCGTGCGCCAGCCATACAACGACGGCGCATTGGTGCTCAGCATTTTCAGCAGAAATCGCGGGCGACGCAGCTGCAACAACGCCCGGCCCATATAATCCGGGCCCATGGTCAGGAAGAACGTGCCGATCAAGTGATGACGCGCGAGACAATCGAGCAGTCGCGGCACGCCATGCTTCATGCCTTCATGCGTATCGACATCGATTTTTAGCGCCAACAGGTTAGGGATCGTAAAGATCTTCCTCAGGCTCAGGTGATGGTGATGAGGCTGGCGGTTGGAAGGGCTTGCTTACCCCGAAAATCGCCTCGAGATATTTTTTTTTCGGCGGCGGTGGCGGCGTATCTTCCCAACGCGTCGGCTGCGTATGTCCGGGCACGGGTTGATTGCTGATCAGGGTTACGCCCTTTAGTTTCTCCAGCGCATGCATGGGCAGGTTTAGTTTGGTCAAATCACGAATCGTGTCTTCATCCGCGAACAACCACCAGCGTTGCGGACTGGCCCAGCCCTCGTGCAGTTGTCGGATATTCACCATGCGTGGTTGCCGGCGCAGTTTCTTAATCTCGTACACGTTGGGTGGAATCTTCAGCGTCTTCTTGGTTACCGAAGTGAACATACCCATACCCAATTCGCGTGGCGATCCGATCACATCCAACGGTCGATTAAGCGCCCAAACAATGGTATGATCATTCACCAGTTCGGCGTTCAGAACAATGCGATCATTCTTGCCCGCGACTGCGGCCAACGCCGTGCCCATACGGCTGCCGTCCAGGTCGTTCACCCAATGATGCATGGTCGGCAGCAGCAGGATCACACCGACGATCTGGCCTGCGCCGGCGCGCAGGATGCCGTGCGACACTTCGCCACGGCGCAGCGCCAGGCCGCCCCATACCAGTCCCGCCAGCAGCGCCAGCAGCGCCAGCGCCAGCACCGGCGACCAATGGAGATCGATGCGGTTGAGATTGAAGAGATCAGGGTATGTGCGAACCATCACCAGCGCGCCGATAGCCGCGACAATCACCAGACCGGCTTGCGCCAGCAGGCTCCATCGCCACCAGCGCAGGCCCGATCCGGACATGCCGGCCAAACGATCACCGATGAGCAGCACCAGCGGGGGCAGCACTGGCAGCAGATAGGTCCCGAGCTTCGAGGCGTTCAGCGACAGGAACCACGCTGGGAACACCACTGCCGCGGCCAGCCACAACCGATCGCGCCGCGCGCGCCGCTCCTCCGCCGACAGCTCGGGTTCCGGTTCGCCTAGCCGCACCCGCACCGCCAGCGCCAGCGCACGGCCCACCGCCAGTATCGCGAGCGGCATCGCCAGCAGCGTCCACGGCAGGGTCGCGGCCAGGAACACCGGGAGATAGAACCACCAGTCACCGGGATGATTTATTTCGCTGGCATCCAAAAACGCCTGAAAGTTTACCCGTACATAAAAGAACTCGAGCAGCCGCGGATCACGCATCCACACCGCGATCGACCACGGCAGATTGATAGCGATTACCAGCGCTAGGCCTCTCAGCGGACACAGTCGCCAGCCTTCTTGCCAGAGTCCGCGCCAGCCGCCGGATAGGAATGCAAATGCACCAATGGCCGCGCCTAGTAGCGCAATTGCCACCGGGCCCTTGGTCATGAAACCAAGGCCAACCGCGCTCCAGAAGATCCAGGTCCAGCGTCCTGGTTTGTCTGTGCTGCGATCGTGCTTCCAAAAGGCATAGAAAGCCACGGCCAGGCAGGCCGCCAAGATCGGATCGGTGGTGAAGATTGCGGTGAACGGCAGGAACAAACCGCTGGCCAATAATGCCAAGGCGGTGACCAAGCCAAACCCACGTCCGCGCAGTTCGCTGCCCCAGGCATACACTACAAACAATGATACCAATGACGCCAACGCGGCTGGCAGATGCCAACCGATATCCGCACCACCCGTGATGACGCGACAGAACGCGCCCAGCCAATAACTAAAGATCGGTTTTTCAGCATACGGAACGCCATTGAGCGTCGGCACGATCCAGTCCCCGCTGGCAACCATTTCGCGCACCGACACATAATACCGCGACGACGAGCGCAGCGGCGGATGCGACGCGAACGCGGCGAAAATCAGCAGCAATGCGGTCGCGATCAGGGTCAAATCACGGCCGCGCGATGACCGCCACAACCACGGCCAAGCGCGCGTGGCTGCAATGTCGTCGATATCGTGACGCGATTCGTCCACGATCTTCAGACGCGCTGCGCCGCGATGCGTTGATGATAGTCGTACACCGATGCTTCGCGGTGCAGGAACTCATTCACATAATAGCTGACCGTTCGCTTGAGCATCGCATCGGCATCGACCTGCGGTGTCCAACCAAGATCCGCGGTCAGATTTGCGATCACTGGTTTGCGCCGCTGCATGTCCTGATAGCCGTCGCCGTAATATTCCGTGCTGGTGGTGGTTTCGATGCGCGCTTTGGCCACGGTGGCGGCGACTTCGTTATGGGTGCCGGCGATCGCCACCAGTTTTTCAGCGAGTTCCTTCACCGACAGATCATTCGCCGGATTACCGAGGTTATAGATCTTGCCGTTCGCGACTCCGCCGGGATTGGCGATGATGCGCATCAAGGCGTCGATGCCGTCGGCGACATCGGTGAAACAGCGGCGTTGGTCCCCGCCATCGACCAAACGGATCACTTCGCCGCGCAGCAGATGGCCAAGGAATTGCGTTACGACGCGCGACGACCCTTCTTTTTCCGAATGAATGCTGTCCAGGCCCGGTCCGACCCAATTGAAGGGACGGAATAAGGTGAATTCCAGGCCGTCATGTTTACCCATCGCCCAGATCACGCGGTCGAGCAATTGTTTCGCGCAGGCATAGATCCAGCGTTCTTTGTGGATCGGGCCATAGACCAAGTTCGACGTTTCCGGGTCGAAACTTTCATCCGCGCACATGCCGTAAACTTCGGACGTTGATGGAAACAACACGCGCGTGCCATGTTTGGCGCATTGACGCACGATCGAAAGATTCTCTTCGAAATCCAAACTGAACACGCGCAGCGGATCGCTGACATAGGTTGCCGGCGTGGCGATCGCGACCAATGGCAAGCAAACGTCACATTTTTTGACGTGGTAGGCGATCCATTCCTTGTTGATGGTGATGTCGCCATCAATGAAATGAAAACGCGGATGGTTGGTGGCCGTGCCCAGTTTGTCACTGGCCATGTCCATACCGTAGATTTCCCAATCGGTCCGGGTCAGGATCGCATGGGTCAGGTTTGATCCGATGAATCCATTGACGCCAAGGATCAGGATACGCATGAGGATTCCGTTCCAGAAGAAGAGGCAGACGCAGTGGCCGCGGGCGTAAGCACCGCACCGATGGGCAAAACGATGGGCGCGCCGAGATCGTCGGTGAACGCCAGGAGATCAATCACATGAGTGCCGCAGGCGACGCTGCGGCAGGCTCCGGCCACGCCCGGAAGCACGGTGCCCGCAGTCGCAGAAACACCGATACTTTCGCGAATCCGCGTGCGTTGCACCACTACTCGCCGCGGGCCGCAAAAGGTGAATGCCCCTGGCCACGGCGGTGCGACGGCGCGCACCAGATTATGCACGCGCTGAGCACTATCCTGCCAGGGGATCACGCCATCGGCGGGTGTCCGCCGGCCGAACAACGTTGCGGCAGCATGATCTTGTGGCTGATGCACAGCGGTCCCGTCAAGCAAAGCCGGCAAACAACGATCCAGGAATGCTGGCGCCAAATCCATCAAGCGCACCGTTAGGCTGAATGCGTCTTCATTCGGGCCGATATCAATCGCTTCCTGATGCACAATGTCTCCGGCATCGGCCGATTTTACCATCGCATGTAGGGTTAGTCCTGAATGAACTTCGCCCTGCACCAATTGCCAATTGATCGGTGCGCGTCCACGAAACTTTGGCAGTAATGATCCATGTAGGTTGTAGCTACCACGCGTCGCATGCGCGAGCACGCGTGACGGAATCATATGCCGGAAATAGAACGAAAAGATGAAGTCCGGTGCAAGTTCTTTCAATCGCGCATCGGCGGCACCGCCAGCAACGAAGTCGGCATCAAGCGTGTAGGGAATGTTCTGCTCGCGCGCTGCCTCGGTAAGGGATTCCCACCAGATCACTTCGTTCGCGCTGTCGGCGTGAGTGAAGACGTGTTGTACTGCGGCGCCGTGACGCGTGAGCGCTTCGAGGCCGATGCGGCCGAAGCCGCCGTAGCCGCATACGACGGCCGTGGGTCGCATTAGGTCTGGCCCGGATCGCCGGCGCGATCGACGCCTTGAACGACATAATGCTCGCGTTCGCGCACCTGCTGAAAAATGCGTCCGATATATTCACCAAGCAGTCCAAACGCGAAGAACTGCAATCCGGTGAAGATCATCAGAATGCCCAGCACGGTCAGCGTGCCGTCGCCGGCCCAATGTGAGCCGTAAATAATGCGCAGAATCAGGATCAATGCGCCCAGCAGCAACCCGAGCGCCGCGAGTCCGGTGCCAACCAAAAACAATGCGCGTAGCGGATGTACCGAGAACGATGTGATCAAATCCAATTGCAGCGAAAACAATTTCAGTAATGAATATTTCGATTCGCCTTCGGCGCGCGCAGCATGGGCGACATTGATCTCGACCGGATTGCGCGCGAACAACGTTGCCAGCGCCGGAATGAAGGTGCGATATTCGCGCGAACGTACGATGCCTTTGGCGACTTCCGAGCTGTAGCCGCGCAACATGCAGCCGAAATCATTGAGCCGAATGCCGCTGATCCGGCGCACCAACGCATTGGTAAATCGCGACGCACGTTTGCGAAAGAACGTGTCCTGTCGGCCGACGCGCACGGTATTTATCAGGTCGTGGCCGCGGGCAAATTCGCACACCAAGTTCGGAATTTCTTCAGGCGGATTCTGCAAATCGGCGTCGAGCGTGATCACCCAATCGGCCGAGACTTGTGCGAAACCTGCGGTGATTGCTGCGTGCTGGCCAAAGTTGCGCGCGAATCGCACCAGGACGATTTCCGGATGTTTGTTCTGTAGGCCGCGCACCAGTTCGGCGGTGTGGTCTTTGCTGCCATCATCGACGCAGATGATCTCAAATGGTCGACCAAGGGCGGTGCACACTGGCAGCAGACGCGCGAACAAGCCCGCGACATTGCGTTCTTCGTTAAACATGGGAATGACGACCGCGAGTTTCTGAGCAACGTCGGTCATGCTGGATTCTCGTTCGGGAAAGTACGCAGCGCCGCGACCACGCGGTCTTGATCAGCATCCGAGAGCCCGGGAAACAGCGGCAAACTGAGCACGCGCGCACCAGCGTCCTCGGTGACTGGCAGGCAAACGTTAGGATATTTCTGCGCGTAATAGGTCTGCGCATGCACCGCCGGATAGTGCAACCCGGTGCCGATGCCTAAACGTTCAAGATGCGCGCACACCGCCGCGCGGTCGGCGCGCAGTTTGACCACAAAAATGTGCCAAGAATGAACGGTGTCGGCGGCGTCGGACACGCGCAAGGTTTCGACCACCGGAACATTCGCGAGCAATTGTAAATAGCGCCGAGCTAAACGATCGCGCTCTATATTCATCCGATCAAGATCGCGCAATTGATGAATGCCGAGCGTGGCCTGAATGTCAGTGAGATTGTATTTGCGCGCCGGCATCAGCACGTGATACGCATCGCTGCCGCTGCGCGCGTGGTTTTTCCAGGCGTCTTTGCGGATGCCGTGAAAACGGCCCAGTCGCAGACGATCTGCCAAGGCTGCATCGCGACAGACGATCATGCCGCCTTCGGCAGTGGTAAGATTTTTGGTCGGATGAAAACTGAACACCGCGATATCGCTGTCGGCGCCGATCGGTTTGCCTGCGAAACGCGCGCCGGCGGCATGCGCGGCGTCTTCAATGATCGCGATCGGGCGTGCGCCGATCAGCGCGCGCAGGCGTGGAATATCCACCGGCTGTCCGGCGAAATGCACCGGCATCACCGCACGCGTGCGCGGCGACAATAATCGCTCGACATGATGCAGGTCGATATTCAACGTGCCGGCGTCGACTTCGGCAAACACACAGGTGCCGCCATTGAGTTCGATCATGTTTGGGCCACTGACCCAATTCATCGACGGCACGATCACTTCATCGCCCGGCTGCAGATCGAGTGCGGCGACGGCTAAATCCAATCCGGCCGTCGCCGAACACACCGCGATCGCATGCGCCGCGCCGGATAACGTTTGGAAATCACGCTCAAACTGCGCGACTTTCGGGCCGCTGGTGATCCAACCCGAACGCACCACGTCGGCGACGTCCAATGCGGCGGCTTCGCTGATGCACGGGCGCGAGAACGGCAGGTGCGGACGCGCGACATTTGCTGATGACGATTCAGCCATGCGCAGGCACCGGCCGGGTGATGAGAATGACGCCAAGGATAATGACGATCAGTCCGGCGACGCGCGAAGCGGTTATCTGCTCACCGAAATACCACACGCCGGCGATGAACGTCAAAATGTAACCCATTGAGGTCAGCGCGTAGGCGATCGATAGATCGACGCGCGACAGCACGATCACCCAATTGATGACCGCGATGCCATACAGCGTGATGCCGACGACGAACCACGGTTGCAACACGGTCGCGAACGGATCGGCAGCGATTCCGGCCAGGGACAACTCGCCTCGGCCGCGGCTGCTGAGCTTCAGTGCGATCTGCGCGCTTACATTCAGCGCGATGCCCAAAGCCACGAGCAGGTAGTTAGTAAGCATGGGTTCCGCCGTCGCGGCGCGCCGGCAATGGCAGCGTTCAGCGAGGGGCGGAGCTCATCGGAAGCACCGGTAAAGTCAAGATTTCCACGCGGGTTTTGCCGTGGTCATGGCGACCGTGACCAGCGCGCAAACGGCCTCAGCCGGGCTTGAACAACGAATGGCCGGCATTGGTGTCGGATACGCCGGCGACGGCCTGTGCGCTCTCTTCGGGAAACAGCCGGGCTAAATAACGCGCCAGCTTCTCGTTGGTTGGGCCATAGCCGCCGTCGTACATGTAATGTTCCAGATCCTGGCCCAAATCACGCGCGTTGGCGTAGCGATTGGCCGGATTCACTTCCAGCGCACGTAGCAGGATTTGCTCAAGCCGTTCGGGAATGTGTGGGTTCAACCGGCGCGGCGACTTGATGGTGTAATTTTCCATCTTGTCGACCAAGTCGTCGATGTCGTTGACGTTGTAGACCACGGTGTTGGTCAGCAGTTCGTACATCACCAAGCCCAGGCTGAACACGTCGCTTTGCCGGGTAGTGCCGGTGAATTTCGCCTGTTCGGGGCTCATATAGGGCAGCTTGCCCATGATGACTTCGCCCTCGTCGGGCGTCTGCATGATGACGGCCTTCGCGATGCCGAAGTCGGTCAGTTTCACCACGCCGCCGTAGGTGACGATCACGTTCGATGGCGTTACGTCGCGATGCACAATGTTCAGCGGCTTGCCGGCCATGTTTTTGGCTTCGTGCGCGTAATGCAGCGCGCGGCAGACGCGCGAGACCATAAACGCACCGATATCAACATTGCAGACTTTATGCCGGTCTTTGTGCGCGCGCACGAAGTCGGCCAGGTTCTTGCCGTGGGCGTACTCCATCACGATGTAGTAGATGCCCTTGGTCTGGCCCAATTGATAAACCTGCAGGACATTTTCGTGGATCAAGTCGGCGACCAATTTGGCTTCACCGACGAACAGATCGACGTTTTCCTTATTTTTCAGGTACTCCTTCTTGATGGTTTTGATCGCCACGACTTTGCGAAAACCGTCGGCGCCCAGCTGCTCGGCCAGGTACACCGAGCCCATGCCGCCGCTCGCCAATTTACGGATGATCTGATACGACGTCAGGTACTGGATTTCCTGCATGCCCTCTCCGTCGTGCCAGATGACGATATGAGACCCCGCAGCAGGGATGTCAATTCCGTCACCGGTCGTTGGTTGCGGACATGATACCTCACCGATCGGGGTTTTGCCCGATGACCTTGGATGCGGCTTACGATTTCGTTGCGCGGCGCAACTTGTTGAAGCGTTCCAGGTACTCGGCGCGGTCAGCCGCCAACAGTCGCCGCGTGCCCACGCCCTGGCCGCAAATACCCGCTACTGCGCCTGCGACCGCGGCCGCGCGCTTCAACTGCCCGAAGTCGGTAGCGCGTGCGCCCGCGCACCACGCTGCCAAAACCCCGGCAAAAGCCGCGCCGATACCAGTCGGTTCGATGATCTCCACCGGTGCCGCCGGCCAGGTGCCGGACAGTTGGCCGTAACACAGCAGCCCGCCCAACATGCCCGCGGTCAGCAGTACGGCTTTCGGCCCGCTGCCGTCTGGCCCGCAATGTTGGAGCGCGCGCGCGGCCGCGAGCGCATCGTTAGTCCCGGTCGCGGACAGCGCCAACGGCAGAGACACGATCGCGACATCGGCCTCGGCTATGTCCGCTGGTCGAAAATCCTCGGCCCGCGGCGCGATGAACACCGGCCGCGTCGCGCCGCCGGATAGCGCCCGTGCGACATGCAGCGCGCGCGTTTGCTCGACCCGATCAAGCCCGATCAGCAACACCCCGCCGACATCATCGGCTGAATTCGGTTGGATGGTCGGCAGCGCGTTGGTGGCGGCACGCCCACGCAGCGTCGGCCCGTCAAAGGTCACGCCGGACAAATCGATCCGGCGTTTGCTCAGAATCTGCTGCATATGTTCATCCAGATCGCGCCCGCCGCGCGCCCACAATTGCGTGCTGGCCACCGGTGCCGCCGCAATCGCCGCGATCAGGCCCGCGCCGCCCAAAGTGTTGGAAAATTCAGGGAAATCGTCGAGGGCGATCGGACCGGCAATTAACAAAGCGCTCACAGGAATCGTACTCGTTCGT
>JBBROQ010000082.1:0-12836 GCA_038229115.1 Planctomycetota bacterium
AGTCCGAAGATACCTTCATCATCGAAGGCAAATCCCGCAGCGTCGTCACTGCCTGCGGGGCCGAATGGCCGACGGTCAAAGTCACGGTCGACGGCGAGACGCTCAGCCGCCCCGCGATCCTGGTCCGCTGATGTTTCCGCGCGTGCACCGGTGGCAGCTCGCCCTGTTCGCGCTCGGTCTTCTGTTGGTCGTCGCCGGCTGCATGGACAGTGACGAGCGCAAGCCGGTGCCGATCGTCACCGTTGAAGTCTTACGCGAACCCGAGGCTTATCGCTACAACGGCCAGCGCGTGTCGAAGAAGCAACTTGATGAAGAACTGCGCCTGCTGGCTGAACAGCACGCGCGCGAACGCATGGGCAGCGCACGCGTGATCGTGCGCC
Source organism: Planctomycetota bacterium (assembly GCA_038229115.1). GTDB lineage: Bacteria > Planctomycetota > UBA11346 > UBA11346 > UBA11346 > JBBROQ01. The sequence continues at coordinate 381 of JBBROQ010000082.1, forward strand.
TGCGCACTGAACCCGGCGCCGACTACACCCGCACCACAGCGTTGCAGGACCAATGCATTGGGCTGGGCCTGAACAAACTGGAAACCGCGGGCAATTAGCATGGGAAGAATCGGCTGCCTGTTCGCGCTGCTGGTAATCGCGGTGCTTGCCGGCGAGACCTGGGTCTATCTGTGGGTCAGCCATGACATGGCGATCCGGTTCACCGGCGAAACCGAATACATTCTTCCGCTACTGGTGATTTTCGCCGGCATGTATGCCGGTTGGCGCTTGGTGAAATATCACGTCAGTCGGATCCCGATGGCGTTCATGCAGGGCCACGCCGGACGCCATGTGGTGGGCGTGCTCGCCGGCGTGCTGTTGCTGATTCCAGGTTTGGCGACCGACATGGTGGGGCTGGTGCTGTTGCTACCGCCGGTGGGCGCGTTGGGCAATCGCCTCGGCAATCGCGTCATGGCCAGCATCGCCCGGCAGACCTTAGGCCGGATGATGGCGGGTGGTGGTGGCTTTCCGGGGTTTCCGGGTGGCGCGCCCAACGCGGGTTTGTCCGGGTTTCCGGGGATGTCGCCACGCGGATTTCCGGGCCTGACGCCCGACGATCAGCGCAGCTTTCCACTACCCAAGAGCCCATCGCCCAAAAGTCCGCTGCCGGGCACTTTCCCCGGCAATCCCGGCAAGACCTACGACACCACGGTCGACAAAGAATAAATCTGTGGTTCTCACTGCCGGCTCGCGCCGAGTTGCTCAAGGGCGGCTGGTTCTGGCGCGGTTGAGAGCCGCCGGCATGACCTTCCTCGACGACACCATTCTGCCCGATCTGCCGCACACGTTGCACCGTCAGCCGCGCGATCATCTCGGACCGACAAAGCACCGTACTCACATCCGCGTGCTCGACCGCATTCTCGCCAGCGACCGCCTAAAACCCACCAAGCCCAGGAGCTCACCATGATTCGTTCTTCTCTCCTCACCGCCCTCATCTCGATCGGTATCGGCGCGTCCGCTGCCGATACCTATGAAATCGATCCGGTGCATTCCAGCGCCGTGTTCAAGGTCAGCCACCTCAACATCGTGCCCTTCTACGGCAGCTTTGCTGAAGTGACCGGCACCGTGCTGCTGGATGCCGACGCCGCGAAAAACAGCGTCAACATCACCATTCCGGCCGACAAAGTCGTCACCCACAATGACAAGCGCGACCAACACCTGCGCGGTCCGGACTTCTTCAACACCAAGCAGTTTCCCACCCTGACGTTCGTCAGCACGGCGTGGAAAAAAGTCGATGATAAAAACTTTGCGGTAACCGGCGATTTAACCATCAAGGGCGTGACCAAGTCGATCACCGTACCCGTGGTGGCGACCGGCACCGGCCAGAATCCGATGAACAAGAAAGACGAAGTCGGCTTCGAAGCGCAGTTCTCGATCAAGCGTGGCGACTACGGCATCACCTACGGTCCCGGCGCGCTGGGCGAAGACGTTGCCTTCACCATCGCGATCGAAGCCGCGAAGAAGTAATTCAAAAAGGCGAAATTTCGACGGAGGACGACATGCCATTTTCCAGTCTTCTGGTCAGCGTCCTCATCACCGCTGCCGTCATCGGCCTGCTGATGACGGCAGCGGCGGCCTTCGCTGCGCGCTGGCTGAAAGCTGGCGTCGTCATCAGCGCCGTATTGGCGATGGTGACGATCGGTCAGGCGGTGCTGTGTCTGCGCGCCGGCAATTCACTCTCTCCCCTGCGCGATGGCTTCGTGTGGCCAGGCTGGTTGGCGGCGCTCGCTGCCGTGGGCTTGCTGGTAGTCACGCCGCAAACGGGCAGCCGACGTTGGAGTTCCGTTCTGTTGATCGTGCTCGCGCTTGGTGGCGCAGCCGCGATCGCATATCCGTTGGTGCGACCCAATGGGGTTCTCGAATCTTGGTTCGCGGTCTTGCCATTCGCCGCGCTGCTGACCATCGCGACACTGCTATATGACCGCATCATCGACCGGCAAAATCCGCGGCTGGCCGCACTCACCGTGCTAGCCTGGAGTGCCGGCATCGCGACGACGATCGCAGCATCTGGTTCGCTCCGTCTGTTCGAAATCACCGGCATTTTCGCGGCGGCAGTGGCTGGCGCGACGCTGGTCACGTTGCTGCGTCCAAGCGCGTTGCCCGGTCTGGGCGCGGGCGCGACGCTGATGTTGGGCTGGCTGTTGTTGGCGGCGCTGTGGTACGCGGACCTAACACGCGTGGCCGGGGCGCTGCTGTTGACGGCGCCGTTGGGACTGGGCCTCGCGCATGCGGGGCGCACGCCACGCCTTCGTACGATTCTGGCCGCAGTCGGCGTGCTCACGCTCTTAGGCGCAGCCGTCGCATGGACACTGATCTACGGCCAGCCAGCGGCATCGACTGTCGCTGCCGGAACGTATTAGTCAGGGCCTTACAGCCCCAAACCCCCGCAGGCTGCGAATTTTTGCAGCCTGCTACGCTGCGCGCGTTCGCTTCACCGCTGTGAGTACCGTCCGCGATGCATCCCTCCTGCCAGCTCTGCCACGCACTGCCGGCGACCACGCACCTGACCGAGATCCGTCCCGACGGTGGCCGCGATGAGGTCCACATTTGCGCAACCTGCATCGCCAAACATCAACTTGATCTGACCGCAGCGCCGCCGTCGGTGGCGACGTTGCTGGCGTTCAAAGACGCGCTGCCCGAAGCCGACGACGCCGTCGAAGCTGCGGCCGATGATCCGGCCTGCGCCAGCTGCGGCTTGGTGTTCTCAGCATATGCAGCAAACAACATTTTGGGCTGCGCCGATTGCTACACGGCATTCGCCGAACCATTCGCGCTGTTGGTCGCGCGCTATCACGAGGCCAGCACGCACGTTGGCCGCGGACCGGCCAACGCCGCCAGCGCCAGTCCCGTCACGAAGACCCGCAAGCGTACCAGCAAACGCGGCGTCCCTGCCATCAACACCGCCGAACGTCGGCAGGAACTGGAAGTCCTGCTGCTCAGCGCGGTGACGGAAGAACGCTTTGAAGACGCCGCGACGTTGCGCGATCAGCTACGCCAACTCGACGGCAGCAGCAGCAGCAAAAGTGGAGACAGCGCGTGAGCGATCTGACCGCGTTGGCACAGCGGCCGTGCAGTTGGCTGGCCAGTCCGGGCGAACATGCCGGCATCGTGGTGTCATCGCGCATTCGCTTGGCCCGCAACTGTGCCGGCTGGGCATTTCATCGCACGCTGCCCAAAGCCAAACAGCAGGAACTAGTCAATCGCTTGATCGATACGGCGCTGCGCGTCACCGGATGGACCGACGCCACCGCGCTGCAATTGCAGAAACTGAACGCGATTGAGCGCCAGGTTTTGGTCGAGCGACAGCTGATCAGCCGGGATCTGGCCGGTGCGAAACGCCCGGCCGGTGTGGTGGTTTCCGCGGACGAAACCGTGGCGCTGATGTTGAACGAAGAAGATCATGTACGGCTGCAAGTCATCACCGCCGGTTTCGCTTTGCGCGAAAACCTAGCTCGAGCAGTCGCGCTGGATCGCGCGCTGGAACCCGACCTCGACTGGTCGTTCTCCCCACAGCTCGGTTACCTGACCAGTTGCCATACGAACTTGGGCACCGGACTGCGCGCGTCGGTAATGCTGCACCTGCCGGCGCTGCACGAGACCGGCGAACTGAAACAAGTCCTGCGCGCGCTTAGCAAACTTCATGTCACGGTGCGCGGTCAGCACGGCGAAGGCAGCGAAGCAGCGGGTCATTATTACCAAGTTTCTAACAGCCGTTCGTTGGGTCTCAGCGAAGACGATCTGGTGCGCGCGATCCACGACACCGCCGAGCGCATCATCACCGCCGAGCAGTTGGCCCGGCAATCGTTGTGGGATGCGAAACGCACGCTGCTGGAGGACAAGGTGTTCCGGGCGCAAGGCGTGCTGACCAATGCGCGCCGCCTGAGTGCGGACGAACTCACCGAGCATCTCAGTTGGCTGCGCCTGGGTCTGGCACTGCGCGTGCTGCAACTGCACGTCGCCTGGCCCACCCTGGATAGAATTTTCTTGCAGTGCCAACCTGCCCACCTGCACTTATCACATCCCGACGCGGATGAACCTGACGCGCGCGACCAACTGCGCGCAACGCTCGTCCGCCAATGGCTGGCCGCCTGACCGCGACCGCGCCGGAACCATTAACGAGAAAGAACAAAACATCATGTTCGACAAGTTCACCGACCGCGCGCGCAAGATCATCGCCCTGGCCCAGAAAGAAGCCGAGCGCTTCCATCACGATTACATCGGCACCGAGCATTTGTTGCTGGGCCTGGTGAAAGAAGGCAGCGGCGTCGCGGTCACGGCCCTAAACAATCTGTCGGTCGACGTGGAAAAAGTCCGACGCGAAGTCGAAAAATTGGTGGTCACCAGCGACAAAGCCGCGCCCAGCGGCCCGTTGCCGTTCACGCCACAGGCGAAACGCGTGCTGGAATTGGCCAGCGAAGAAGCGCGCGCGCTCGGCCATCCCTATATCGGTACCGAACATATTCTGCTCGGCTTGCTATCCGAACAGGACAGCGTCGCGGCGCAGGTGTTAATTAATCTCGATCTGAAACTCGACGACGTGCGCAACGAAATCCTAGATTTATTAGGCGCGTCCGACGTCTCGAAAATGCCCGGCGCGCAGGCCTCCGGCGGCGGTGAAAAATCCGCCGAGAAACCCGCCGGCAAAGGCGGCAAAAAGAGCGAAGAATCGGCCACGCCGGCGCTGGATGCGTTTGGCCGCGACCTGACCGCCGCCGCCGAAGCCGGCGAACTTGATCCGGTGATCGGCCGGGCCAAAGAAATCGAGCGTCTGTGGCAGATCCTGTGCCGCCGCACCAAGAACAATCCGGTGCTGTTGGGCGAACCCGGCGTGGGCAAAACCGCCATTGCCGAAGGCTTGGCCCAATCAATCGTCAAACATGAAGTGCCGGATCTGCTGGCGAACAAACGTATCATCTCGCTGGATCTGGCCTCGATGGTTGCCGGTACGAAATATCGCGGCCAGTTTGAAGAACGCATCAAAGCGGTGATGAAAGAAGTGCGCGCGGCCAAGAACATCATTCTGTTCGTGGATGAACTGCACACCCTGGTCGGCGCCGGCGGCGCCGAGGGTGCGATCGACGCATCGAATGTGTTGAAGCCAGCGCTTTCGCGCGGCGAGCTGCAATGCATCGGCGCGACTACGCTGGATGAATACCGCAAATATATCGAAAAGGACGGCGCGCTCGAACGGCGGTTCCAATCGATCATCGTCAATCCGCCATCGATCGAAGACGCGACCAGCATTCTGATGGGCCTGCGCGATAAATACGAAGCGCATCACCGTGTGAAAATCACCGATGCCGCGGTCAGCGCGGCGGTGAAGCTCAGCGATCGGTATATTACCGGTCGATTCCTGCCCGACAAAGCCATCGACGTAATCGATGAGGCCGGCGCGAAACTGCGGCTGAAAGCAACCTCGCGCGCACCCGCGTACAAGGAACTCGAAGGCGAGATCAAAGAACTCGATAAGCAGAAATCCGAAGCGGTTTTGAATCAAGACTATGAACGTGCGGCCGAATTCCGTGACCGCGCCGAACGGAAGAAGAAGGAACTTTCCGACTTGAAGCGCAAGCATCAGGACGCGTCGAAAGAATTGTGCGGCACTGTCGATGAAGCGCTGGTTGGTGAGATCATCGCATCAATGACCGGCATTCCGTTGCAGCGACTTGATCAGGGCGAAACCAAGCGTTTGCTTGAGCTTGAAAGCCATCTGCACAAGAAAGTCATCAGCCAGGACGAAGCGATCAAATCCTTGGCGCGTGCGATTCGTCGTTCGCGTTCGGGCCTGAAAGATCCGCGTCGGCCAGTCGGTTGCTTCATGTTCGTCGGGCCAACCGGCGTCGGCAAAACCCTGCTGTGCAAAGCGCTCGCCGAATTCATGTTTGGCAGCGATGACGCGCTCATCCAGATCGACATGAGCGAATATGGCGAGAAGCATAATGCTTCGCGTTTAGTCGGCGCGCCTCCGGGCTACGTCGGCTACGAAGAAGGCGGACAGCTCACCGAGAAAGTCCGCCGCCGTCCGTATGCCGTGGTGCTGTTCGACGAAATCGAAAAAGCGCACGGCGACGTGTTCAATATGTTGTTGCAGATCATGGAAGAAGGGCACCTGACCGATTCGTTCGGACGTGTGGTCGATTTCCGTAACACGGTGATTGTGATGACCAGCAACGTCGGCGCGGCCTCGGCTGGCGAGGCTGGCACGCTCGGGTTCGATACAGGCCTGGCGACCAGCGCTGAAAGTTACGCCTATAAAGCCACCAAGCTGGCGTATCAACGTTCGCTCGACGATATGTTCCGTCCGGAATTCCTGAATCGTCTCGACGAAGTGATCGTGTTCCGGCCATTGGAACGCGAGGATCTGCGTCAAGTCGTCGCGATCGAATTCACTAAGATCGGCAAGCGTGTACTGGAACAGGGTATTTCGCTGCACTTGACCGATGCGGCGATCGATTTCCTGTTGAAAGAAGGTTACAATCCAAAATTCGGTGCACGGCCGATTCGGCGCACAATCGAACAGCACGTCGAAGATCCATTGTCGGAAGCTTTGCTGCGCGGCGAATTCACCGTCGGAACAAACTTGTCGGTCGATGTTGAAGATAAGCACTTGGTCTTCCGCCGGATCGAAAAGCCGGCAGAAATTGTGCCGCAATCAACGCCTGAATCGACGCCACCGTCGTCGGTACCAACCGATAGCCCACAGCCTTGAGCGAACAAACAGCCTTGAGCGAACAAACAGCCCTGAGCAAACAAACAGCCCTGAGCGAATTGATAATGCTCTGAACGTCCACGACCCACGGCCATGCCGCGGGTCGTGGTTTTTTCACGGCCTGAACCGCCGGCGGCTTTCCCCGAAGAGTCGATTCTTTAGCGTGCGCTGATGCCAGCCGAAACCGTGTTACTGCCGAGCGCTTCGACGGCGCGTTTAGCGCAGTGGCTTGACGGTCTCGCCTGCTGTTGGCTGGTGTTATTGCCGTCGCTGCGGCCGTTGATTTGGAGCGGCGATCCCACCACGGCCGGCAATCTGCTGTTCGCGGCGATGCTGGCCGGCGCCATCGCCACTGGTCTGTTGACGCGCGCGATCTCAGGCGATTGGCCGCGGCCAAGTTGGCTTGGTTGGCTCGGAATCGGCGTGTTGACCCTGCTGGCGATCAGCGCCCTGCGCAGCCCCAGCCCCGCCGCGGCCTGGACGTTGTGGGCCGGTTGGGCGCTGCACATCGGCGCGCCATTGTCGCTGCTGCCGCAGATCCGCCGCTTTCCCGCGTTGGTGTGCGCGGGGCTGGGCATGGGCGTCATTGGCGAGGCGCTGATTATCTTTGGCGAGCAAAAGTGGGAGCGGCCCGGATTGCGCGCGCAGTACGCCACCGATCCGAGTTCCTTCGGCGATGACCACCTGCGCGGTCAATACGAAGCCCGGCTGGATACGTGGCGCGCGTCAGGTTCGTTCCTGCTCGCGAACACCCTGGGCGCGTTCGTGATCACCGTGCTGCCGCTGCTGTGCGGTTGGGCGATCGCGGCCTGGAGCGCGTGCGGTTGGCGACGCTGGTGCGCGCTCGCGCTGACCGTCATCGGGGTCGCCTGCCTGATCGAAAGCGGCAGCAAAGCCGCAGGTTTGGCACTACTGTTGGCGGCCGCTGCGACCGTGTTGTTGTTCCGTAGCACCGCCCGCATGCGCGTACTGATCGTGAGCGCAGCGCTGCTGATGATTGCGCTCGCGCTGCTGCTGCCGCCGACGCGCCACGCGCTGGCCGCCAGTGCCGGGGTGCGCGTAGATTATTGGCGCGGCGCGTTGGCGCTGATCGCCGAGCGGCCGCTATGTGGATTCGGGCTTGATGGTTTCGCCGCGCATTTTCCGCGAGTGAAACCACCCGCCGCGGAAGAAACCGTGCTGGCGCACAACGAACTTCTGCAGGCCGCGGTCGATGGCGGCTTGTTGTTGGCGCTCGCGCTGGCGGCGTGGTGGCTGGGCCTGCTGCGCCAACTCGCGCGCGCGTCACCGCCGGATGCGCACCTCAGCGCGACTGCGCCCCCGCGCTGGCTGCTGCTGGGTGTCGGGCTCGGCTTCGTCATCGCGCTGCTGTTAGGCGTCAGCAGCGACACCGCAGCCATTGGTGGCGCACTCGACGAACAAGTACGGTTGTGGCCGGGCGCACCCTGGCGTTGGGGCGTGGCGTTCTCCGCGGTGATGGTGGCCGCGTTGCCGCTCCTGCGCCGCCTGCCGACGCCACCGCGATGGGTGTGGTGGTGCGGCGTCACCGCGTGTCTATTGCATGCGCTCGCGGATTTTCATCTGCACAGTCCGCAGGTGGTGCTGCCGTTGGTGCTGATGGTCTGCCTGGGTCTGCCGCCGCGCCGCGAGCAGGCGCATCCATCAAGCGCCCTGCGCACCACGATCCTGGTCGCCGCCGCGATGCTGATTGTCGCACTGAGCACGTGGTGGTCGTGGCGCGTGGGCCTGCGCCACGATCTGACCGATCGCAGCGACACCGCCCTGAACGCCCTACGTCGCGAGCTGACGACACGCGGGCAAGCCGGCACGAGCACTGCGGACGTGCAGATGGCAGCACAGCTCGACCTGCAGGTCGCCCTCGTCCGTTTCGGCCAACTGGGCCTGGGCGTCGATCCGGTCGGTCCGCTTCTGGACGCCGCACGTGCCGATCTGGAACTCACCGCCTTTGCGTGGCCCGTCGATGAGCGCCTAGCCTTTGCGGACGCACAACTGATCACCTTAGGCCGCGATCTAGGCCACGCAGACGATGTCCACGACCGCGCCTGGCTGGAACGCTGCGCCGCACGTTGGCCAGCACATGCCGGCTTCGCCATTGCCCTCGCCAACTGCCACGCCGCCGCCGGCCGAGCCGACGACGCGCTGCGCGAAAGCGCCCGCGCAGTGACCCTGTATCCGACCCATCTACCGCTGCGCGAAGTACTCATCGCGCGTGCCCGCATCGTGAACCGAACCGACATCATCACCCACGAAACCGCGGTAATCCGCGCGTTACAACACCGCGTCCACCCCAACAACGCGCCGCAACATTTCCTACCTGAGCAAGGCGCGACCGGGAATTGACGCCCCCACCGTCGCCGCTATGGTCCGCGCCTCCAAAACCGCACGCCTCGTCCAAAATCACGCGTCATTAGCTCAGTTGGTAGAGCAAGGGATTCTTAATCCCTGGGTCCTAGGTTCGAATCCTAGATGACGCACCATGTAAGCATTTATATATAATAGACTTATAGCTACGTATTTTATGGGCATGAAATTGCAGCAGGCACTGATCCTACCCTGCTCCTACCGCAGACAGAAAAGCCATTAGGCACTCAATCTTCACGAGTCCCCATTCAACCCCAACGTCGCCGTTTCACGTACGACGCTGGGGACTCACTGTTCAGGCTGAAGGTGGCTGCTGAGAAATAGCCCGCGTGGCTTCGCCGCGAAACCGTTCAGACATGGCTGCCATCGCGGCGTCGCGGGGCTTTCCCGGCGTGGCATCATTGCCCATCTGATCGCTCAGCATCAGGCCGAGGAGAGCGTCGATCAGATTGCCGCTGCCGTTGCCGCTCCCATTGCCAGCAGCACCGCCGCTGCCGCCACCGTTTATCACCACGCGTGGCACCAACGCTGCTCCTGACTTTTCCACTGCGGTGGCGAACCGCTCCATGACCTGTTGGGTCAGCTGGTACCGTGGGCCACCATAGGCGCGGACCTGCTCCTCGATCGCCAGAGCCTGAGCCACGCCGATGCGGGCGGCGCGATCCGCTTCGGCCACCGCGATCGCCCGGATACGTTCCGCATCGCCGCGTGCCATCGTGCTGACCTTGGATGATTCCGCCTCCGCCAGCGTGCGGATGCGCAGCGCGTCTTGTTGGCTGCGCGAGAACTCCGCCTTGCCTTCGTTCTCACGGATGGCGATCGACATCTCTGACTTGGTGATTTCGGCCTGCACCGCCGCTTTGGCCTGGGCTTCACGCAGCGCCCGCTCCTTGGTGGCGGCTTCCTCCTGACGGTCATAGGTCTCGACCTGTTCGCACGCGACTTGGCGCGCGCGCAACTGGTTCAGGATGGTCTCAATCGTCTTGTCGTCTTTGCTCGATGACGGCGTGCCGATGAGAACCTCCTGAAGATCCAGGTTATACTGCGCGAATTTTAGCTTCATCTCGGCCGAGGCCCGCTTCTGGATCTCTGACCGACTCTGAATCAGCTCGATCAAGGTCTTGGTCTGACCGATGTCTTTGAAGTAGGCCGACACCATCGGATCGAGCGTTTGCTCGACCAGTTTTTTGATGTCGCCGAAGCGCTGAATGACCAGCGGCGCCTTGCGGTAGTCGATGTGCACGACCACCGACAGCGGCAGAATCGGCTCGAAAGCATCCTTGGTGATCAGCGAGATTTCGCTCAGGTTCACGTCGAGCTTGTGCGAACCGGCCTCGCTGTGAATCCACTTCAGAATGATGTTGGTGGTCGGCACCTTGTGCACTTGCCCGGCATAGGTGTTGAACGGGTATTTGCCGGGCATCAGCGCTTCGCTCCACACCCCGCGTTCGCCTGATGCGACCATCTCGCCGTGGCTGTATTCTGTGCCGGAAAGATCGATGCCCTTGTCGCCGGTGTAGCTGACCACTACTCCAACCTCGCCGACCTCGATGGTCAGTTTTGGTTCGAGTTGGACCGTCGCAAACAACGCGTTGATGGCGTAGGTGCCTTCGGCAAGCACCTGCAGCTGACGACCACGCTGACCGCCGGCCGCGAGAAAGCGTTCCGGCTCTTGGAACTTGTTGTGATAGGTCTCGATCTGGTGCGGATCATCCCCGACGATCGGCGCGATGATCTCGCCGGCCGGCAACGATGGACCCTCATGGATCGTGACGATGCCGATCAGGTCCTTGTCGTCCTTAATCACCAATGGCGCGAAACCGTCGCGCTCTGAGATAGTCTTCGTCAGCGACTCGATGACGAGATTCGCGCTGACATCGAGGATCATGCCGTAAGTCCGTTCCCGCGTCACCACCAAGTACTGCGCCAAATTGATGGCGTAGGTGCCTTCGCGCAGGATGGCGCGTTGCGGACCCTTTTGTCCGCCATTGGCCAAGAACGCGCGCACATCTTGAAACTCGCCACCGGCGCTGAACGCCAGGGTTTGCCCCGGCGCGAGCGCGATGTCGTCACGAGCAAATACGTAACTGATCGAGCCCTGGGGAATGGTCACCAACGGCTGTTGATGGATGCGGTACTGGAATGGAATGAAGTAATGGAACCCACCGCGCAGAACTTCTGGCTGATAGCCGGTTTCGCCATTGAGGGCGATGAAGGCGCCTGACAACGTTCGTGCTCCGAAGAGCTTTTCGACGATGCCGACGTGGCTGTTGGGGATGTAGCGGATCACGCCTGACAACCAGACAAGGATGAGCAGGGCGATCACGAGGATCGAGCAGACCAGGAGAGGGACCATTTGGTCCTCCATGAGGTGAAGAGAGACGAGGAATCGCGCGCATCGACGACCGGTCGATGCGGCATGACGGCTAGCTGCCGTGGAGTCAGATGGTCGGCGGCGTAGATCCGCTCGCGCTACACGCAAAAGCGAATTGTCCCGATGCATCGCGGTTGGGCATGGCCCCTCCGTGGTTGCGAGACGCCCTTCTTCAAAAGGGTATCTCTTCGTTGACGCCTGCGAGGTTAGCTGACGGGCTCGGGCCGAAGAGTGCCCTACGCGGTATCGCGATTAGCCCCGAGGATGTGGGTCCCCCGCTCCCGATGGGATTCGGCGTAAGCAGCGATTTTTACACGCACTTTACCGTGAATAGACTGCTTTAGTCGTGCCAAATAACCGTCTTTTTGCCCGGCGAAAACCTAACCACGAAATAGCTCGGAGAAAACCTTCGCGCGACAATTGGCAATCGCGCTGCCTTGGCTCAGGGCACCCTCTCTTCCAGCTCGCGCCTGAACCCGCCCGACAAGACTGGGAACCGGCACAGGTCTTCGGTTTCGTCAATAAAATTAGACGACATCAATTCCCAGATCATCGCAATATGCATACGAACGTAATTAAGCGACTCTTCATTTATCCGTGCTCATGTGGGTTTCATAGGCGGTATCGGTCATCTTTGAGAGCATCATATCGAGCCAGACATGGATGGCGGTTTTCGTTTCTGGTTTTTGCAATTTGCCGCTGTCGTGGGTCATTTCTACCAGCGCGATTTCACCGTCGGGGCGCACGTGCGCGGGGTGAAGGATATGGATGCTTTCGCCGTCGAAAAATGGCACCAACGGCGGTTCGGGGAATGGTTCCTGCGGATTGTCGGGATCAGCAACGTGCCAGAGATCCCATTCGACCACGAATCGCGTGCCGTCGTAGGCGTACCATTCGGCATCGTTGTCATCGCGATTCAATTCGCGCAGGACGATGCCGTTGTGCGCGCGAA
>JBBROQ010000083.1:0-12829 GCA_038229115.1 Planctomycetota bacterium
GCGCTGATCCCGCACGGCCCGGCCGCGCTGCTGCTGCCGCAGGCCGACAATGCGCGGCCGGACTTGGCGGCGCGGCTGCGCGCGGCCGCGTGGCAGGTGAAAACCGTCACGGCCTATCATTCGGTGCCCGAACCGATCGATCTGACGGCGCTTGGCGGCCACATCGACGCGGTGGCGTTGTCGTCCTCGGCCACGGTCGAGCGCTTCGTGCGCGCGGCCGGCCCTGAACTGATCGCGACGTTAATAGCAAATGGCTGCGGTTTTTTCGCGATCGGGCCGACCACCGCGGCCAGCATGCAAGCGCTGGACCTACCGATCACCGGCGTCGCGGCCGCGCCGACCACCGCCGGACTGGCCGCGTGTATAGCCAAGCACCTGGCCCCCGCGCCTGCGCCCGCGAGCTGATCCGCCCGCGGCGCGCACGCCTGATGTAGACTGCGCCACTGGAGAGCGCGTGGCCGAACTGTTCCGACGTCCGACTGCTGCGCCCGTGGTCACCGCGCGGCCGCTCGGTGCCCCGCATGCAAACTTAGCGCGCGCGCCGCTGCACAGTTCCGCCGATCGGCGTCTGCGTGAACAGGATGTGCAGCAAGGCATCGAACGCCTGCCGTCACTACCGACCGTGGTCACGGAAGTCCTGCGTTTGGTGCGGTCGGACGCGTCGTCCATTGGTGATTTGGAAAAGCGTCTGCGCGATGACATGGCCCTGGCCGGCAAGTTGCTGAAGCTGGTGAATTCCAGATTTTACGCTTTGCCGACGCGCGTCGGCAGCATCAGCCAAGCGGTCAGCTTAGTCGGATTTGCCAGTCTCAAAAGTTTAGTGCTGGCGGCCTCGGCCAGTGGGTTGTTGGCCACCGATGTGTCGGCGTACGGCTACGCGCCGGCGGGGCTGTGGGCGAACTCGATTGCGACCGCGGCAATCGCGCGACGCGCGGCGCTGATCGCCGGGCACGGGCGCGAACCGGCCGAAGAAGCCTTCGTCGCCGGCCTGTTGCAACACGTCGGCATGGTGGTGCTGGCGCCGATTTTGGCCCGGCACGGCCATGATATGCGCCGGCCGACGGCAGATTTGCTCGCGCATGAACGGTCCTTGTTGGGCCTGGATCATCGCTGGGTGAATGCGCGTTTGGCCGAGCGTTGGAACTTGCCGAGCGACTTGGCATGGGTGCTGTCGCGGCATGGCGACGCGCCGAATCCGGCGCTGGAAATGCGCCTGGCAGTGCTGCAACTGGCCGAGCGCATGGCCAACCGCGCCGGCATCGGGCTGGGCCCGCAGCATCCGTTCGCCAATACCGTCGACGACACGTTGCTGTCGCCGGCCGGCTTCACGCCCGAACATTTTGCTAAGCTTGAAGCAGAGCTGCCGACACTGCTCAGCGGAGCCAGCGAGTTGTGAATCCGGGCAGCGCGATTGCTCACAGTATGATCGAAGTGGCGTTAACGCGCCTGATCGGTGCGACGTCCGGCGATGAGTTGCTGCGCGCGCTCAGCGAGCTGCTGGGTGACGACACACGTTTAGCGTTGGTCGATAACGCGCGCGGCACGCTGTATCCGGTGCTTGGCGGCGGCGAGGAAACCGATCTGGTCAGCGCTTTAGCTCAGGCGCCTAACGACCGCCATGTTTGCCGTTTTGGCGACGATGTGGTTGGCGTGCTGTATTCACGTCATACCGATGCGGCGGTGGTGGTGACCGTGTTGGGCCCAGCACTGGTGAATCTGCAAGGGCACGACGCGGCGTTGGCGCGCCTTAGCTTGGCCGAAGAGAAGAACCGATTACTGCTGGAAACTGGCGCTTTATTGCGTGGTTTCGAGTTAGACACGCTGCTGGTGAAAGCGCTAGAAACGGCGCTGGCGGCGGTACGTGCGGAACTCGGCGTGGTGCTGCTGCCGGGCGACGATGGGCGCTTAGCGATCCGTTCGGCGTGGGGCCTGACCGACGCGCATGTCGCGGCGCTGCGCCTGCGCGACGGCACCGGGTTGGGTGATGCGACCATAGTCAGCAGCAGCGCGACCATCTTCGACCGCGCGCGCATTGAGCGCGAGTTTGACCTCGATGCGCTCGGCGGCCTGCATCTGTCATGCCTGCTGGCAGTGCCGCTGACGGTTGGCGCAGGCAACGCCGACCAACCAAGCCAAAAGGCAATCGGCGCGATGCTGCTGATTAACGCGGCCCAGGATTTCACCGATCGCGATCGCGAACTGGCCGAACTGGTCTGCCGCTTGGGCGCGATCGCGCTCGATAATGCGCGCCTGGTGCAGGGTGAAGTGCAGCAGGCACGGCTGCGCAGTGAACTCGACATCGCGCAGCGCGTGCAGTTGCGCATGTTCCCGGCCAGCGACCTAACCCACGCCGGCATTACCGTTGCCGGAGCCAGCCGGCCCTGCGACGAAACCGGCGGCGATTATTACCAGTTCCAGGTACTTGATCGCGGCGTTTTGACCATGATCGGCGATGTGTCGGGACATGGTTTGGGCGCGGCGTTGTACACCACCATGGCGCATGCGGCGATCTTTCAGTCGCTGCGCGCCGGGACTCCGCTGGACGCTGCTTTCGCGCAATTATCAGCGAATCTCGCCAGCAGCGCGCTTGATGGCAATTTCATGACCGCGTGCATCGCGATCGTGGATCCGATCACGCACACCGCGGTGTGGACCAACGCCGGACATAACCCGCCGCTGCTGATCCGCGCTGATGGGCAGACCGAATGGCTGGACAGCCAGGGCTTCCCCTTGGGCATGTTCGATGAGGCGTCCTACGATCTGCAAACCCTCACCCTTGCGCCCGGCGACTGCGTGGTTTTTTACACTGACGGCGTCACCGAATGCCATGACGGCGCAGACCAGTTTGGCGAAGAACGCCTGCGCAGCGCCGCGATCGCCAACCGCCACTTACCAGCGCAAGAACTGGTACGAGTGCTGTTGGCGGAACTCGACCGCTTTGCCGCCGGCAGGCATTTCGAGGACGACGTCACGGTGGTGGTACTCAAGACCTGAGCGAATCGCGGCCCGGATCTCTGCCGCTGGATCTAGTCGCGCGAGGGCCGCTTTCAGTTCGCGTTCGATGTAGCGCACCAGCCCATCGCGATCATCCAGACGTGGCACTGCCGTAATGGCTGTTGGCAAAACGACTGATTTTTCAGCGTTTTTCGCCATTCTGTTCAAGTGCGCTGCGATAATAATGTCGATGATGCGCTCGGCCTCCGGCACGTCGGCATACGCCAACAGAATGTCCCACATCGCCGGCGCATCGATGCGCCCGGTGCGCAATGCGGCCAACACCCGCGACGCCCATCCCGGTCCCGACGCGGGTGGGGGCCCAGGTTTCGGCCCAAATCCTGGAAGAGCCGCGCTCACAACCCGTCGGTGACTTTGCGGATCGCGGCGGTGCCGCGCGCATCGCCCAATTGTTCGCGCAGCGTCGCCGCGCGCTCCAACGCGGCCTTCGCCGCCGCGCGTTCGCCCAATTGCGCATGCGCGTTGCCCAGGCCGACCAACGCCGCAGCGATGCCGCGCTGATCGGCGTGTTCTTCGTACCACGACAGCGCCTGCTGATATTCCGCGGCCGCGTCGTGCGCTTCACCGACGTGCAACAACGCCGCGCCCAATTGTCTTTGCATGCGCGCACATTCGTTCGACTCGCGCACCAGTGACGCCGCCAATGCCTGCCGCCAGGATTCGGCCGCCGAAACGTGGTCGGCGCGATGGCCGTGAATCATGGCCAAGTTCGCCAACCGCTGCGTCAGTTCTTCCGGTGTCGCTGCCGCGCGCGCGATCGACAAGGCACGTTCATGGAGATCGGCGGCATCGTTCCATCGTGCGTCGTCGGCCGCCAGCGCGCCCAGGTCATCCAGCGCTGACAACAGCGTCGCGCGATCGCCAGACTCCTCTGCGACCACCGCGCGCCGCGTCAGTGCCGTCAACGCCGGCTCACGCCGTCCGGCCGACAGATGCAGTTTGGTCAGTGCTTCCAGCGTGCGCAGCAGCACCGCGTGCTCGTCATGGTGCTCGGCCAAAGCCGCGAGACGTTCCAGCACCAAAAGTTCGCGTTCCGGCCGCGCGTGATCGTGATGCAGATCGGCTAATGCCAACGCCACGCGCTCAGCCAGACCGACTTGCTGCAATTCCGCTGCCAATGCCATCGCCTCGTCCAACTTCGTAACCGCCTCGACCGGCTCAGCCAAGGCCAAGTGCATGCAGCCAATGTTGTACAGCGCTTGCAGCTGTGCCGGCCGTTCCGATGCCGCGATGCACAACGCCAAGCAGCGCGTGAAATGGTCGAGCGCTTGGCGATGGTCACCGCGTTCGGCGGCGATCGCGCCCAAATTACCGAGCGTCTGCGCGCACAGCGCCTGATCGTTGCGCTGCTGATGAATGGTCAGCGCCTGCGTCAGCAGATCGGCCGCGATGGCGAACTGTCCGCGCGCGCGTTCCAGATCGGCCTGCCGCGCCAACACTCGCGCCGTGCCGCGCAGATTGCCCAGGCCGCGTTTGCCCTCGATCGCCTGCGCGAAGGCGTGAGCTGAAGCGGCGTGATCGCCCACGCGATGCAGGCTGATGCCGAGTTGTTCGTGCACATATGCCAGCTCGGCGTGCTTCCCGAATCGCACCAACAGCGGTTCGGCATCGCGAAACAACTCAACCGCGCGCGCATCGTCACCGCTCAGGGCGTACGCACCGGCCAACACCAACAGCGCCCGTGCAACATGGGTCTGATCGCCGCCATCGCGATGAATCGCCAGCGCGCGCTCGACATAACTGATCGAGCGCGGCAGGTCGCCCTGGTCCTTATACGCGATACCGGCCAACAACCCCGCATAGCCAACCTGCTGCCGTTCACCCAGCTCGCGATACAGCGCCAAGGCTTCCTCATAGTTGGTCGCAGCTGACGTCGGTTCGCCTAAGCGCTGCTGCAATTTGCCCAGCTCAATCAAGCAGTCTGCCTTCCGCCGCGATTGCAGCACCAAACCGAAACTGTCCGCGGCCAAGCGCAGGTGCGGGATCGCGGCGGCCTGCGCCGCGCCGAACTTCCCTTCGACGATCATATGCGCGAGGCGATAGGCCTGCATTGCACGGTCGGCGTGGGCGCTTTCGCTGGCGGCGGCAGGGGCGGCCGGTTCATCGCTCATGGTCATGCTCCGCTGAAAACATGGTGCTGGTCGCGCCGCGCGGTCGTGGCTTGAACTTCGCCGGCGTTGTTCGCGCTACGCTGATGGAAGCTCACCCTGCGTCCGCGCGGCGCGGCGCGCACCGACGCGCACCGGTGCACATGCGTGTGATACGCAAACGCGGCCCGTCACTCTGCGCTCAGGAATGGCTGTCTGCCGGATTCCGCCGCCGACGTCGATCTTTAGGGTTACGCCATGTACCAGAAAACATTCCGCCAGCCGCTTGTGTGTGGCCAATCTTTTTCGTCACGCCGGATCGGCTTCACCCTGATCGAATTGATCATCGTGATTACCGTCATCCTCGCCCTGGCTGCGATGGGCATGCCAATCTGGAACAAAGTACGGCGCGATGGCGAGGTCAACGCGACTCGTAATTTGGTGCAGGCCGTGGCGCTGGCGATCACCAGTTATGAACGGCGCGATTGGGCGTATCTGAAACCACCGTCGCCCAACAATCTCAATACGCCGCCGCTGACCGCGGTCTGCAATTTATGGGATCTTAATAACGACCGCATCCTTGACGGCGACCCCATGTTATCCTGGACCGCCGCTGAAAAGAACACCGCCGGCGGCAGTGGCCAATACGGCAACCGGATCTATGAACTGAAAGCCAGCGGAACGTGGGTCTATGACACCACCGCGCAGCTCTACAGCGGCTTCTACGACATGGCCAATCCTACGCTGGGAAAACAATTCTTTGATAAGGCCACGCGGCAGATCTGTGATCCCTGGCGAACCGGCACCCAACGGCACCCACTGCACATTTATTATGCCGCCAACACGTATGGCTCGTCATCGTTCGGGGTCTATTCCACCGGTCCTGATGGAATCGATCAGTATGGCGTGCCTCTAAGTGATGACATTTGCAGTTGGCGCTGAAACCCTCGAAAGCGAACCCATGAACTCACACCGAAACGCCTTCACCCTGATCGAACTGTTGGTGGTCATCGCCATCATCGCGATCCTCGCCAGCATGCTGTTGATGGGCGCGCGCGCGCTGTTCGGCGATGCGAAGAAGAAGAAGACCGACGCGATTATCGCGGCGGTGAATCAAGGCTTGGAACTCTTTGGTGCGAACAAAGGCGGTTCCATCAGTCCGGCGGAACATCCGTTGGCGGGATCGCGCAAGGCCAGCGACGACTATGTCTTTGTGCGCGCGGTCGGTGGCGCGATATCGCCGCCGCCGGCCGACACGGCGATCAAGGGCCTTACTGCGCTGACCCAGATCAGTGGCGGCGGCACGCGTGTACTTCTGCCAGACGACATCTTCAGCGACCCACGGGTGCCGTTGCTGTTCGGTTTGCGGCGCGAATACATTTACACGCTGGCCGCGGCCCATATTCCCACCACCAGCTTTCTGAAAGTTACGCCGGTGAAGAATGGTGTGCTCGACCTTGTTAATGATGTCGATGCTCGCGCCTCCGTACTGCTGACGCCATCCATTGACGATCGGACACCGTGGACACTTGCCACGCCGGCCTATGACAATCGCGCGGACACCAAGAAGCTGCTGGACTATGTGTTCGGCAACAGCAACGCGCTGTCCGAACTCGCGCATTTGAAAGCGATCTATGATGCGCCGGGGTCAGAAAATAAATTTAAAGACAGCAACAATATTCTAACGTCGCCGACCGCCGGCAACGCCGCGCGCATCTTGGGCGATCAACTGACGACTGACATGGGCAAGCGGGAATTCGATAACGGCCGCATCCAACTCGTCGATGTCACCAAGGGCTGGAAAGCTTATCGCCTGCCCGGTCTGGCCATCTATGACGCGTGGAATCAGGAAATCCTGTGCAGCATTTCGCCTACCGGCCGCATTCGTCTGCGCAGTGCCGGCAAAGACGGCGCGTTCGTGGTCGATCCATACGACAGCAAGTCCATCGACACCACGATCACTAATTCGACTTGGACGCTGGGCGCCGACGACCACGACGGCACCCGCGACAACGTTAAAAACCAGAGCGACGACTAAAAGTCGCCAAAGCGTTCCGGCCGACTGCGGGGCGTTGGTTAGCGTAGTTTCCTTTAGCCTTGGCCAATACAGCGACGAACGGGTGCGCCGGCGGCGCACCCGTTCGTCGCTGTATTGGGATGCTGTTCCCAAGCCTCTGCGCACAGCATCTACGATCGGGCGGCAGCGACCAGCCAACAGCTACGGCTGGCCGACAGCGATAGTACCCATCAAGCGCTGCAGGCGATTTCCGAATCGGTCAGGCGCCTGACCGCGGCGGCGACATTGATCGCGGCCGCGGTGGTCGAAGAAGCCGCCCGCGGCGCCACTGAGTCGAGTTCAGCCTTGGCCGCCACCGGCGACGCGGCCAAGGCCGTGACCACCGCCGTAGCCGCACCGGCGGACGGCAGCAAAGCATTAGGCGCGGCCGCACCGCGCTACAAAGCCGGCCTGGAAAATAAGCGGAATTACCAAAAAAATTAGCCTGCGGCAGAAGTCCTGCCGCAGGCTAATCGACTTGGTAGCACTGCCCGGATTTGAACCGGGGACCTATGGCTTATGAAGCCACCGCTCTAACCGCTGAGCTACAGTGCCGTGTTTGCCATGTTCCAAAGAGCGCCGTGACGGAAAATGAACCGCCGCGTTGCGGGCGGGGACCGTAGCCATGGCGGACGGTCAGGCAACGGTCGCGGTGACCTCATCCGCTAAGCCGCGCACCACGCGATGAACGGCTTCGATCACGTCCTGCGGGGTACTGGTGCCGGCGGTGATGCCAACGTGCTGGCGGCCGACGAACCATGCGGGATCCAGGTCGGCGGCGCTTTCGATGTGATAGGCGGTGATGCCGCGATCGCGCATCAGCTCGGCCAGCTTGCGCGTGTTCGCGCTATTCAGGCCGCCAATGACGATGCCCAAATCGATGTCCTGCGACAGCAGGTCGCTGATCGCTTGCTGCCGTTCCTTCACTGGTTGGCAGATGGTTTCGATGAAACGCACGTCGGTGACCCACGGCAACGCGCGGATGGCGGTCACCAATTTCTGCACTTTTTCCAGACGATTGGTGGTCTGACTAACGATGCCGATGCGGGCATGACCGCGTAGCCGCTCTAAATGCGATTCGTCGTGAATCACCGCAGAATCGCGCAGATTGCCGAGCACGCCGCGGACCTCGACATGGTTTTCTTCGCCGATGACGACCGGGAAATAGCCTTCGCGCTCCAGAAACCGCGCGAGTTTGTGCAGCCGAATTACCAGCGGGCAGGTCGCGTCATAAACGGTGAAACCGCGCGCCTGCAAATCGCGTTTCGTCGCGTCCGCAGCGCCGTGCGCGGTGATCATCACCGCCGTGGTGGTAATGGTGTCGAGCTGATCGCGTTCGATCACACGCACGCCGTTTTCGCGCAGCCGCACCATGGTCTGCGGATTGTGTACCAGTTGCCCGACCACCGTCAGCCGGTCGCGGAACTCTGGATCCAACGCCATGTCAATGGCGTCCTGCACGCCAAAACAGGTGCCCATCGCCTGAGCCAACGTGATCCGCATGCGTGCCATTCCCCTCAAGCGCTCAGCGCAAAAAAAGCGCGGAGCCGGGCGATCGTGATCGCCCGGCTCCGCCGGAAAAATGCCTCCGCTTGTGCCGTATTTGGCGGCGTGCCCTGAACCTATAGTTCAGGTGGAAACCTCCCCATCAGAGCATGGCTCGTCCGGGAGTATCAGGTCTCCGATTGTCATGAAAGGCCAGGAGCTGCGGCCAGACCTCGAACACAGCAGGGGCGTCAAACATATACCAGCCCCTGCCGGTCCTGTCATCAGGCGAGCTTGTTTCAGCCAAAGTCTGCCGGCAAAAGTCAGGCCTCGCCACCGCCCGCCGCCAACGCCGCTTCCGGATCAACGCCAGCGATCACCGCCAGGAAGGCGCGGCCATAGCGCGCGACCTTGCGCTCGCCGACGCCGGCGACCTCCAACATCGCCGCGGCGCTCGCCGGTTTCGCCGCTGCCAACGCATGCAGCGCGGCGTCATGAAACACGATATAGGGCGGAACGTGATGCTTTTCCGCGAACAGTTTGCGCAGCGCGCGCAGGCGCTGGAACAAATCATTGTCGGCGTCGTCAGCAGCAGCAATCGCAGGCACACCACCCTTGCGCGTCGAGCGTCCGGCTTTGGCCCCGGCGCTGGCGGCCTGGACCAAACGCACGTGGCCGACGCCTTTGCACAATGCCCGGCCGGCATCGGTCAGCATCAGCAACGGATACTCGCCTTCGTCAGTGATGTGCAGCAATCCCTGCACTACCAACTGATCGGTCCACGAGCGCAGGGCGGCTTCGCCAGCGTCCTTCAACAGTCCGTGTACCGACAGCGACGCGTGGCCAGCACGCACGATTTTTTCGGTCGCGCGCCCCATCAGAACATCGACCACATGCCCAGCGCCATAGCGCGAACCGGTGCGCCAGACCGCGCTGATAATCTTCTGCGCGATCACCAGGGCCTCTTCCGACGGCAATTCCTTGGTTTCACCCAGACACACATCGCAAGCGCCGCAGCCACCGCGTTCGGCGGCATAGGCCTGACCAAAGTGTTCAGTCAGCAGCCGATGCCGGCAGACCGGCGCGACCGCAAAGCGCCCAACATCACGCAGGTGGCGATCTAACACACGCGCGCGCTCGGGCGTCAACGCGCCGTCCTTATGCGCCAACGCGCGATGCGTGGACAGATCAGCACCGCTGAAAATCAGCACGCATTCGGCTGGATCGCCATCGCGTCCGGCGCGGCCCGATTCCTGCTGATAATGTTCGATCGATTTCGGCGCATTGGCGTGCACCACATAACGCACATTGCTGCGGTCGATGCCCATACCGAAGGCGATGGTTGCGACCACCACAGCCAATCGCTCGTTGACGAAATCCCGTTGAACTTTCTGACGCACGCTGGCGTCCAAACCGGCGTGATATGCCGCAGCATGGACGCCGGCAGCGACCAACGACGCGGCCAAGCGCTCGACCTGACTGCGGGTCTGCGCGTACACGATGCCGCCGTCGCGTGGGTGCCGGTTAACCACGTCCAACACCTGCGAGGTCAGGTTCTGCCGCGGCCAACAGCGATAGACCAGATTCGCGCGATCGATGTGCCCGACCAAACGCAACGGCCGGCGCAGGCCCAATTGCGCGCAGATATCATCCTGCACCTGTGGCGTCGCGGTGGCGGTCAAACCCATGCGCGGGACGTTCGCGAACTGATCGAATATCGGCGCTAATTGCCGATACTCCGGGCGAAAATCGTGACCCCAATGCGACACGCAGTGGGCCTCATCAACCGCGACCAAACGCAGTTGCTCGCGCAGCATGCCCAACAGATCGCCGGCGACCAAACGTTCCGGACTGACGTACAGCAATTGCAATTCACGGCGCAGCAGCCGCGACCGCGTTAGTCGGCGTTCGTCCTCGGGAATGTTGTTATGCAAAGCCGCCGCGCGCAGCCCGGCTTCGGTGGCACTGGCGACCTGATCGTCCATGAGCGCGATCAGCGGCGAGACCACCAACACTAAGCCATTGCCACACACCGCCGGCACTTGGTAACAGACGCTTTTGCCGCCGCCGGTGGGCAGCACCACCAAACAGTCCTGGGCCGAGAGCGCGGCCTCGACGGCTTCACCCTGATGCGCGCGGAAGGCTGAAAAACCCCAGTGTTTGCGCAGCGCTTCAAGCGGATTCAGACGACTGAACATAAGCGTCGGAACGTCAACGACCGTCGCATCGCCAACCGTTTCGATGTCGTCCGCGTGCATTGGCCGCACGCTAGAACCGCCACCGATCGGTCAATGCCGTGCGGCCGTCTCAGCCATTGCCGATACCACACCGTCAGCCCGCAACGGGATCGCGACCGTGAACACGGTGCCCGATCCGGAACTGCTCAAGGTGATGGTGCCGCCCAGGACGCTGACCAGTTCCTTCACGATCGACAGGCCCAATCCGGTACCGCCGGTCTGCCGACTGCGATGCGCATCGACGCGGTAAAAGCGCTCGAAAATGCGATCGTGGTGTTCATTAGCAATGCCGATGCCGGTATCAGAAACCGTCACCACCGCCATCGGGCCATCCAGGCGTAGACCCATGCGCACCTGACCGTCGATACGGTTGTAGCGAATCGCATTAGAGACCAAATTTCCCAGTACCTGCCGCAGCAATTCAGCATCGCTATGGACCGGCAACGTCTCGGGCGCATCCAAATGCAGACTGACGCCCTTCAGTTCAGAAGCGGGCTGATAATCGTCGATCACGGTGCGCGCCACTGTCACCAAATCGGCGGGCGCAGCGCGCACCTGCCACGCGCCCTGTTCGGCGCGCGACAGGGTCAGCACATCGTTGACCAGGCTCGCCAGCCGCTCGGCCTGACGTGCAATTTTACCAACGAACAGCCGCGATTGCTCAGGGTCTTCTTCCAACGCCCCATCCAACAACGTTTCAGCGAAGCCGGCGATAGTGGTCAGAGGCGTTTTGAATTCGTGACTGACCGCGGCCATGAAATCGCGGCGCGTGCGTTCAACCCGGCGCACTTCGGTGACGTCGTGCAGCACCAACACCACCACGTCGGCGCCTGCCGGAACCAAGACCCCCTGCAGGCGTTTGCGGCCATGATCGAATTCGACCAGACCGGTTGTGCCGGCGGCGCGATCAGCCCGCGCCGCGGCCAGGGAATTGGCGAAGACGGAAGCCGGAAGGTGTTCGTAGAACAATTGACCAAGCACCTCACCGCCGCTGGCCGCCAACTGCTTAAAGGCGGGATTTGCATACACCACTCGGTCGAGTGGATCGATGCAGACCACGCCTTCGCGCAATGCACCTAAGGCCGAATCCAACAACGAACGTTGCCGCGCGGCATCGTCCAACGTGCGCTCGAAACGTGCTCCTAAATCATTCAGCGCGTGGCCGAGCGCGCCCAACGCGCCACGGCTGGCCGTATGCGCGCGGCGCGAAAACTGGCCCAGGGCGAAATCATCGCACACCGCGCGCAATTCACGCGCGACGCGCCAGTCACGCAGCGATTTGACAATCAATACCGCCGCCACCAACAGCAGCGACACGGTGGTCGCGGTGATAATCGGGCCGGCATCGCGGCCCACCGGCCCCAACGTCAACGGCGCACTAACGCGCACCACGGTGCCATCGGGCATCAACCTGGCGCCATAGATGCTGTCGACATTGATGGTGTCGCTGCGCCGACGCGCAGTTCCAGAGCCGCCGGTCGTGCGCGCAGCCAATACTTCTGGACGCGAATTATGATTATCCATGCGACTGACGTCGGCTTCGGAATCGAAACGCACGGTGCCATCGGCATTGATGATAGTCAGACGACGATGCTCGATGAGTTTCAGCGCGCCCAACGTATTTGGCTCGGAATGCTGCGCGATGAAAGCCGCGGCTAGGTCAGCCTCGGCCTGAATCTGCACCATCGCCTGACGTTCGGCGCCCGCATACAAAACGTGGCGCTGATGCGCGGTGGCAAACATCACCGTCGCCAACAGGACAAAACCCACCACCGCAGGCCAGCGCGGCCAGCTGCGCCAGCCACTATTCATTGCGCCGGCGTTCACGTCGCAGGTGAATCAGTGAAACGATAGCCAACGCCGCGCACCGTTTCGACATAGGCGTCGTACGGCCGAACTTTAGCGCGCAGATTGCGAACATGGACATCGATAGTGCGATCGGTCACCAC